>NZ_KV815335.1:0-7642 GCF_001814225.1 Neisseria sp. HMSC070F02
CCAATGCGGGCAGTGCCGCACTGATTAATACCGCTGTCAACGGCGGCAGCCTGAAAGACAATCTGGAAGCGAATATCCTTGCGGCTTTGGTCAATACCGCGCATGGAGAAGCAGCCAGTAAAATCAAACAGTTGGATCAGCACTACATAGTCCACAAGATTGCCCATGCCATAGCGGGCTGTGCGGCAGCGGCGGCGAATAAGGGTAAGTGTCAGGATGGTGCGATCGGTGCGGCTGTGGGCGAGATAGTCGGGGAGGCTTTGACAAACGGCAAAAATCCTGCCACTTTGACAGCTAAAGAACGCGAACAGATTTTGGCATACAGCAAACTGGTTGCCGGTACGGTAAGCGGTGTGGTCGGCGGCGATGTAAATGCGGCGGCGAATGCGGCTGAGGTAGCGGTGAAAAATAATCAGCTTAGCGACAAAGAGGGTAGAGAATTTGATAACGAAATGACTGCATGCGCCAAACAGAATAATCCTCAACTGTGCAGAAAAAATACTGTAAAAAAGTATCAAAATGTTGCTGATAAAAGACTTGCTGCTTCGATTGCAATATGTACGGATATATCCCGTAGTACTGAATGTAGAACAATCAGAAAACAACATTTGATCGATAGTAGAAGCCTTCATTCATCTTGGGAAGCAGGTCTAATTGGTAAAGATGATGAATGGTATAAATTATTCAGCAAATCTTACACCCAAGCAGATTTGGCTTTACAGTCTTATCATTTGAATACTGCTGCTAAATCTTGGCTTCAATCGGGCAATACAAAGCCTTTATCCGAATGGATGTCCGACCAAGGTTATACACTTATTTCAGGAGTTAATCCTAGATTCATTCCAATACCAAGAGGGTTTGTAAAACAAAATACACCTATTACTAATGTCAAATACCCGGAAGGCATCAGTTTCGATACAAACCTAAAAAGACATCTGGCAAATGCTGATGGTTTTAGTCAAAAACAGGGCATTAAAGGAGCCCATAACCGCACCAATTTTATGGCAGAACTAAATTCACGAGGAGGACGCGTAAAATCTGAAACCCAAACTGATATTGAAGGCATTACCCGAATTAAATATGAGATTCCTACACTAGACAGGACAGGTAAACCTGATGGTGGATTTAAGGAAATTTCAAGTATAAAAACTGTTTATAATCCTAAAAAATTTTCTGATGATAAAATACTTCAAATGGCTCAAAATGCTGCTTCACAAGGATATTCAAAAGCCTCTAAAATTGCTCAAAATGAAAGAACTAAATCAATATCGGAAAGAAAAAATGTCATTCAATTCTCAGAAACCTTTGACGGAATCAAATTTAGATCATATTTTGATGTAAATACAGGAAGAATTACAAACATTCACCCAGAATAATTTAAAGGAAAAATTATGAAAAATAATATTTTTCTAAACTTAAATAAAAAATCTATAAATAACAACCATTTTGTTATTTCGATTTTTTTTGAAACAATTTACCAATTTGAAACTAAAGATACGCTTTTAGAGTGTTTTAAAAATATTACAACTACCGGACATTTTGGAGTAATAGGTGCTCAATATGAAAAAATAGATGCTACCAGATGGATTGGAGATTATGAAGAGGTAAATGGATTTGAGTATATTGATAAAGCTCCTTCTATTTATTTTTCAGTTGGAGATGATTTCAATCCTGAAGAATTAATTATACCTATTAATTTAGCATATCATTACTTTAATATTGCAATATCTGATTTCTTAATAGCTCACCCTGAATATCAAAAAAAGTGTAAAGAAATACAAAAAACATATTCTCAAACAAGCTGTAGCCTGCATGAAACCTAAAATCCATGCGTAAGGTGTGTGCTCCAGCACGCACGCGTTCCATGATTTACGGCTCAATGCCGTCTGAAAAGCTCAATTTTTTCAGACGGCATTTGTTATGCAAGTAAATATTCAGATTCCCTATATACTGCCCAGACGCGTGCGTGCTGAAGACACCTCCTACGCTTGCTGCAGAACTTTCGGGTAAAACCGGTGTGAGCATTAGCGCACCGTATGCCAATGAGAACAGTCGCATCCTGCTCAGCACCACGGATATCAGTTCGGAAAACGGCAAAATCAAAATTCAATCTTACGGTGAACAATATTACTATGCGAGACAGAGCGAACTCTATACCTTTGAACGCCGCAGCTACAAAACCGGCAAATGGTACAACCGCAAACACATTACCGAAGTCAAAGAACACAAAAACGCCAAGCCCGACGCAGTAAACCTCAGCGCATCCCAAGGCATCGACATCAAATCTGGTGGCAGCATCGACGCCTACGCCACCGCATTCGATGCCCCCAAAGGCAGCATTAACATCGAAGCCGGGCGGAAATTGACACTCTATGCCGTAGAAGAGCTCAACTACGACAAACTAGACAGCCAAAAAAGGCGCAGATTTCTCGGCATCAGCTACAGCAAAGCACACGACACCACCACCCAAGTCATGAAAACCGCGCTGCCCTCAAGGGTAGTTGCAGAATCAGCCAACCTCCAATCGGGCTGGGATACCAAACTGCAAGGCACACAGTTTGAAACCACACTGGGTGGCGCAACCATACGCGCAGGCGTAGGTGAGCAGGCACGGGCAGATGCCAAGATTATCCTCGAAGGGATCAAAAGCAGCATCCACACAGAAACCGTGAGCAGCAGCAAATCTACTCTATGGCAAAAACAGGCAGGACGGGGCAGTAACATCGAAACCTTGCAATTGCCGAGTTTCACCGGTCCCGTTGCGCCCGTACTGTCCGCACCCGGCGGTTACATTGTCGATATTCCCAAAGGCAATCTGAAAACCCAAATCGAAACCCTCACCAAACAGCCCGAATACGCCTACCTGAAACAGCTTCAGACGGCCAAGAACGTCGATTGGAAACAGGTGCAGCTGGCCTACGACAAATGGGACTATAAACAGGAAGGCTTGACCGGAGCCGGTGCAGCGATTGTGGTGATTATTGTAACCGCTCTAACTTATGGATACGGAGCGGCTGCAGCGGGTAGCGTAACTGCCGCAGGAAGTAGTACAGCCGCAGCTGCAACAACGACAGCGGCAGCAACTACCACTGTTTCTACTGCAGCTGCCATGCAAACCGCAGCTTTAGCCTCCTTGTATAGCCAAGCAGCTGTAGCCATCATCAATAATAAAGGCGATGTAGGCAAAGCATTAAAAGATCTCGGCACCAGTGATACGGTCAAGCAGATTGTTACTTCCGCACTGACGGCGGGTGCATTAAACCAGATGGGAGCAGATATTGCCCAATTGAACAGCAAGGTAAGAACCGAACTGTTCAGCAGTACGGGCAATCAAACCATTGCCAACCTTGGAGGCAGATTGGCCACCAACCTCAGCAATGCAGGTATCTCAGCTGGTATCAATACCGCCGTTAACGGCGGCAGTTTGAAAGACAACTTAGGCAATGCCGCATTGGGAGCATTGGTTAATAGCTTCCAAGGGGAAGCCGCCAGCAAAATCAAAACAACCTTCAGCGACGATTATGTTGCCAAACAGTTCGCCCACGCTTTGGCGGGTTGTGTTAGCGGACTGGTACAGGGAAAATGTAAAGATGGGGCAATTGGCGCAGCAGTTGGGGAAATCGTAGCTGAATCCATACTTGGCGGCAGAAACCCTGCTACACTCAGCGATGCAGAAAAGCATAAAGTTATCAGTTACTCGAAGATTATTGCGGGCAGCGTGGCGGCACTCAACGGCGGCGATGTGAATACTGCGGCGAATGCGGCTGAGGTAGCTGTGGTGAATAATGCTTTGAATTTTGACAGCACCCCTACCAATGCGAAAAAGCATCAACCGCAGAAGCCCGACAAAACCGCACTGGAAAAAATTATCCAAGGTATTATGCCTGCACATGCAGCAGGTGCGATGACTAATCCGCAGGATAAGGATGCTGCCATTTGGATAAGCAATATCCGTAATGGCATCACAGGCCCGATTGTGATTACCAGCTATGGGGTTTATGCAGCAGGTTGGACAGCTCCGCTGATCGGTACAGCGGGTAAATTAGCTATCAGCACCTGCATGGCTAATCCTTCTGGTTGTACTGTCATGGTCACTCAGGCTGCCGAAGCGGGCGCGGGAATCGCCACGGGTGCGGTAACGGTAGGCAACGCTTGGGAAGCTCCAGTAGGAGCGTTGTCGAAAGCGAAGGCGGCTAAGCAAGCTGCTCCTAAAGAAACAATAAACAATTTGGCAAATTTAGCCAAAGCAGAACAGCAGATTTTATTCCGTATTGCCCAACGCGATACGCAACTGGATGCATGGAAGACGGGATTTAACAATAGAGTAAGGAAAGGAGCAGGCTTGCTTGATGCAAGTAATATTCCGATAACCATTAACGGAAAAACCATCAAACCTGTACAAGCCATAAGCTTAAAGGGAGCACCCGTTTACAGCGGCGTAAGCGAACAGGAGATTTTTGCGCTTTATCGGCAGATGACTGGCCAGAATCCGAATTTTAGAGTTTTGCCTGACGGAAGATTAGCAAATGGCATTATCAGTACTGGAGAATGGGCAGGAACAAAAATTGCATTAAGAAATTTTTCAAAAACAGAGAATTCAACTCAAGCACGATGGACATTAGATTTGCAGAATCCTCCATCATTTATTAAAGGTACTAAATTGGAGCTTAAATTCCAATAATTTACAAAGGATTTTACCGTGGATGAGAAACAAAAAATTAAGATTCTTGATTTTCAAATCGATTTATCCTCAATTTTTAACTCTTATAAAAATCAAATGGGTATTAATATTCAAGATAAAAACTTAAAAAACAATTTCTGTTCTTTTATGGAAGAACTGTTAAATGACGGTTCAATCCGTTTACATGATTATACCGACGGTATCGGAATTCCTCTAACTGGAACTTCAAAAGAACAAGTGCAGAAATTGAAAGACATATGGCCTACTTTGGAAGATGCCCAAGCAATATGGCCTGAAGACCCTTGGTATTACTTAGAATGGCTTTGGTGGGATATTGCGTGTCCAATAGATTTGGCCGATTTGCCGAATATTGATATTTATGAGCAAGCGTAGGTATGGTTAGCCGCCTTTAGCGGCGTAACCGTACGCATATCAGCAAACTTTATAAAATAACAAGGCCGTCTGAAATCTGTTTTTCAACTTTTTCAGACGGCCTTGCAACTTGGCATTTCATTCGTACGGTTACGCCGCTAAAGGCGGCTAACCGTACCTACGAGCTCTGATAAAAATGATTTATGGAAGCAAGCTGTAGCCTGCATGAAACCTAAAATCCATGCGTAAGGTGTGTGCTCCAGCACGCACGCGTTCCATGATTTACGGCTCAATGCCGTCTGAAAAGCTCAATTTTTTCAGACGGCATTTGTTATGCAAGTAAATATTCAGATTCCCTATATACTGCCCAGACGCGTGCGTGCTGAAGACACCTCCTACGCTTGCTATTTGAAACAGCTCCAAGTCACCAAAGACGTCAACTGGAACCAGGTACAACTGGCGTACGACAAATGGGACTATAAACAGGAAGGCTTAACCGGAGCCGGAGCAGCGATTATTGCGCTGGCTGTTACCGTGGTTACTGCGGGCGCGGGAGCCGGAGCCGCACTGGGCTTAAACGGCGCGGCCGCAGCGGCAACCGATGCCGCATTCGCCTCGCTGGCCAGCCAAGCTTCCGTATCGCTCATCAACAATAAAGGCGATGTCGGTAAAACCCTGAAGGAGCTGGGCAGAAGCCGCACAGTGAAAAAACTGGTTGTAGCAGCGGCCATCGCAGGCGTATCCAACAAAATCGGTGCTTCCTCCCTTGCCACTTGGAGCGAAACCCCTTGGGTAAACAACCTCAACGTCAACCTGGCCAATGCGGGCAGTGCCGCACTGATTAATACCGCTGTCAACGGCGGCAGCCTGAAAGACAATCTGGAAGCGAATATCCTTGCGGCTTTGGTCAATACCGCGCATGGAGAAGCAGCCAGTAAAATCAAACAGTTGGATCAGCACTACATAGTCCACAAGATTGCCCATGCCATAGCGGGCTGTGCGGCAGCGGCGGCGAATAAGGGTAAGTGTCAGGATGGCGCGATAGGAGCGGCGGTCGGTGAAATCCTCGGCGAAGCCCTGCTGGACGGCAGAGACCCGGGCAGCCTGAATGTGAAAGACCGGGCAAAAATCATTGCTAAGGCGAAGCTGGCAGCAGGGACGGTTGCGGCGTTGAGTAAGGGGGATGTGAATGCTGCGGCGAATGCGGCTGCTGTGGCGGTAGAGAGTAATGCGCTTAGCAAGGAAAGAATGGATAAATTGACAAAATGCCTTTCCGGTAAAACTTGTTCTACTACGATGGAAAAAGTAAATGCCATCAAAAAGGATGAACAATTTAGCAAAGTAATTGATACGGAAATTCAAAAAGTCTGTTCTAGGAACCCATTGGGCGATGGTTGCAGAAACGGCATTAATATGTCTATTAAATATATTGCCATGCCTGCTGCGTGGAAGTATATGCCTACGGATGTATCACGGGTTGCCAAAGAAGTTTTTGGCTATTTATATAACTCACAAGGGGCATCTACAAGATTTGACAAGTATTTCAACACCATTGACAATCGTGCAGATTTCTTTGCTGCCAGCAATCTTTATGAGCAAAATTTGGGTTCAAAAGCACGATGGTTTGGTGGAGCTGATTTTGTATCGCGTGCTGCTATAACTGGGTTAGGGGCAGACGGAGAAGCTTCTTATATAACTTTTGCGGCAGGTAAAGTTGTTGGTAATCCTCCAATTTATGAATGGAGGGCTGCGTCAGGCAATGCACTGATAGTAAATGGATTTTATAATTTTAGAGACTTGTTCAATAAAAAAACTAATCCTAGGGAGTGGGATATTCAACAGTTGAAAAGCGAGCAAAAGTTATTACAGCCTATTCACCAAAAATATTTGAGTAATGAGAAGGATTATTTGTCATTGATTAAAGGGGTAACATCAAATAAGATATTTTCAATAATTCCAAATCCTTTAGATGAGAGGAAAAAAATAGAGGATGGAATTAATATGTTAGATTACAAATCTAGAATTAAATATGGTTGTAAGCTTATGGGATATTCTGAGAAACAGGGATGCAAGCCATGAATAAAAATTATTTATTTTATCTTATTCAAAATATTAAATCTATTTTCTTAATAGGTGGAGTATTTTTTGGCCTTTTAATTTTTTCAGGTTTATGGGGTAATGATTTTAAACTATCTTTTTTAGGGGTAATAGATTTTATATTTGGGATGGTAGGGGGTGGGTTTATAGTTATGTTATGGTTTCTAATTCCAGTGATATTATCAACTTTATTCAGATGGGTATTTCAAAATCAACTTGCTGTATCTGTCATATTAACCTTCATTGTTTTTTATACATATGGGTACTTTTCTTTATTTAATTCATCTGAAAGAGTCGGTAGTTTTTGGTATTTGGTAATCCCAACCATAATGTTTATTGGACTGTCTGAATGGTTTATCTATAAATCTAGCGTGCATAGTTTAGGTGAAAATGTAACTCCACGTTCCAATTGAAGAAAAAGATTGTCTGAAAACTAAATTTAATTTCAGATGACCTTAGATTCGGATTTCAAGTGCAACACTAGTGTATTAG
>NZ_KV815335.1:7742-47296 GCF_001814225.1 Neisseria sp. HMSC070F02
CATTCAGCCCTTTCTCCCAAGAATGGTAAGGGCGGTAAAAATAGGTTTCCGCCTTCAATGTTTTGGCCATTTGGATGTGTCGGTAGAATTCTTTGATTAAACAAGTTGCAAATAACTTACCTGATGGTAGTCCTGCTAAAGCTGCTGTCTTCAAAGCGGAGCGGGAAGGCAAATTAAAAACGGCAATAGCAGGCGTTGATCGTCAAACAGGTAAGGCCGTTATTCTTCCTGTTAAAGTTCCTTCTAAAGCCAATATAAGGAGATAACAATGGGATACAATATGATGACCACCCAAAAATGGTATGAGCATATTACAGATGTAATTATAGGCACCACTCAAAGATTTAATACAGAGAAAAGTACTGATAGTATAGAGTATATTAATGAAAGAAAAGGATCTCCAATTGGAGCAATCTGTATCGTTTCTATAGATGTTTATGCGGCATGCTCACATGCTTATCTGTTTGAACACAGCCTTAAAAAGTTCAAACAGTATGCTTATGCTTACAGTAAACTTGAGATACTGGCAAGTATGGGATGGTCTGACCCCACGCCTTTCTTCTTTCCCTGCGACATGCTCAACATTCAAGATCCGATGTTTCTGATGCTGATGAGCGACAGCCCGCAGCTGCGTGAGTTTCTGGTGCGCAATATCGACAACATCGCCAACGATACAGAAGCCTTTATAAACCGCTACGACCTCAACCGGCATATGATTTACAATACTCTGCTGATGGTGGAGGGTAAGCAGCTTGATCGGTTGAAACAACGTAGCGAGAAAGTCTTGGTGCACCCCACCCCTAGCAAATGGCTGCAAAAGCGGTTGTACGATTACCGCTTCTTCCTCGCTTTCGCCGAACAGGATGCCGAGGCGATGAAAGCCGCCTTAGAGCCGCTTTTCGATAAAAAAACCGCGCGTATGGCTGCCAAAGAAACATTGTCCTATTTCGATTTCTACCTGCAGCCGCAAATCGTTACCTACGCCAAAATCGCATCCATGCACGGTTTCGATTTGGGCATAGACCACGAAATCGCACCGAGGGATTTGATTGTTTACGATCCGCTGTCGGCAGCCGAATATCAAGACATCTTCGATTTTATGAAACAGTATGACTTGTCTTACCCGTATGAATATCTGCAGGATTGGATAGATTACTATACGTTCAAAACCGATAAGCTGGTATTTGGTAACGCGAAGCGAGAGTGAGCCGTAAAACTCTGAGCTCCTGTTTTATAGATTACAACTTTAGGCCGTCTTAAAGCTGAAAGATTTTCGAAAGCTATAAATTGAAGCCCTTCCACAGTACATAGATCTGTGTTGTGGCGGGGCTTTACCACGCTGATTGTCGGAGAAGAACTCAACCTGCTGGCAAAACAAGGCATGAGATCTTTGCAATAACATGAGTTGAGACCTTTGCAAAAAAGCCCTTCCCCGACATCCGAAACCCAAACACAGGTTTTCGGCTGTTTTTGCCCCATAACACCTCCTAATTCTACCCAAACACCCTCTTAATCCTCCCCGGATACCCGATAATCAGGCATCCGTGCTGCCTTTTAGGCGGCAGCGGGCGCACTTAGCCTGTTGGCGGCTTTCAAAAGGTTCAAACACATCGCTTTCAGATGGCTTTGCGCACTCACTTTGTCATTTCCAATGTTCCAAGTACACCTAATCTGCTAAGAGGAAGACAGCTTGAAGGAAAACTTATTTTAGAAGTTCCTGCTCAGGTCAATCCAATTCCACAATCTGTATTAAGGGCGGCACAAGAAGAAAATGTTATCATTAGAGATACAACAGGAAGGATTTACAATAGGTGGTGGTTTAGTATTAGGTGGTTGTGCAGGTGCACATCTTGCAAGAAAAGAACCATTGATACTAACAGGGAAAACAGGGGCAGGTGCGTCAGCAATTGCAAATGCAAGCATTGGATATCAATGGACTGTCAATTTGTCAGAGCCAAAAGAAGGAGCTAAATAATAATGCATTCTCACTATATATTTGGTATTTTGATGATTTCATATGTTTTCGCAATGTTATTTAATTTTATAATATCATATAAAATATTTAAAGAAGAAAAATTAATGGTTTTTTTTGATTTTCTAATTAAATCAAGCTACCTTAACTTTAAATATTTCAATATATTATTTGGAAAAGAAAAAATCTCAAATATTTTTTATTTGAAATTATTAAGAATTAATCTGGCGTTGGGGGTTTTTATCTTATCCTTAATAATTATAAATATTTTTTGTTTGTAGTAAAAATATGGTACAGATATGTACAGCTAGCTTTGTTTCAGTAAGGTATAACTGTATATAATACTCAGATTTTTCACGTTGGGCTATACATGGAAATATATCTGTGATTAAAGATGTTAATGGTAAGTATCGATTAGCACCTGAAAAGCATGATTTTAAAATGCATTCCTTTGGGGGGAGAAAAAAGTAATGTAAAAACAATATTTAGAAATATGGAAACTATAATTGGTAGCCCAGGGTAAGGGGTACCTTTCAGGATTGAATTTAAAGGAGAGGTAAATATTGTTAACTAAGTTGAAAATTTTGCTATTTTTGTTCTTATTTGTTTTTGTATTGGCTATTAATTTGCTTTTCTTCTTTTTTAGTTCGGATATCGAGAGTTTCGGGAACTATCAGTTTGAATATGTTTACGATAAAGGTTGGCCTGCTAATTATATTTTAGTCATGAAAGATGGAAATGAAGGGAATTTTGATAAAATAATATCCGGATTGGTTTTAGAATATTATAAGGAGGATGATAACATTTATTTTTCTTATATTGACGGGCAAGGATTTGCTTCAGACTCTTGCTATTACAAACCGGAAATTTTATATGGAAAAATTATTTTAAATAAAAATCATATCATTAATATTAATAGCATGGAAAAAAATAATTTTCTTTCAGAAGATAAAATAATGAAGGGAACAAGAAATTGGCTAGCAGACCCTAAAAATAAATGTAATATACAGACTCTAGACTAAACGTGTCTTGCGAAAATACAACGGAATCGATTGCAAATCTTTCCCGCTGTTCTTGAAAGAATGCGAATTTCGATTTAACTTCGGCACACCGTCTCAACAGCTTAAAATCCTGCGGGATTGGTGTGGAATTTAGGGCTAATCTAGTACAGCCCCTTGTTTTTTCGATACGGAACCGGATAGAGGAAAAATCGAACATTGCGCCTGCCTTGCTATGATTCACGAAGAAATCTCCGCCATGCCTATGGGCTATGAAACCTTGATCGGCGATATGGGCAGCGCACTGTCAGGCGGACAAAAACAACGCATCGTATTGGCGCGGGCCTTATATTGCGAACCGAAAATCCTATTTTTAGATGCAGCGACCAGCCATTTGGATATTGCCAATGAAAAAGCAGTCAATGCAAACTTGAATGGCTTGTCTATCATAAAAATTATGGCGGCACACAGAAAGGAAACGGTGGAATCAGCAGATAGGAAAATGTCTTTAGGATAAAAATACAGTTTCAAAAATACTCAAGACTACTGCCGTTTTTTCGCCTGAGCGTCAAACTCTGCCAGCGTCATGTTCAAAGTCTGCAAACACGGTGTCATTACCGCATCGACAGCTTGGTTCACATGATCCCTTTCCACAGGCAACGGACGGTAAACGAAGAGCTTGAAGAGTTCGTTCAACTCAATCGAATCCGCCCCCGTTTTCAACACCCAACCCTGTCTGCCGGAATAGATGTAGCCGTGCCGCGCCAGCTTTTCCAAAAGCTCGCCCAACTCGTCGTAGCCCATATTGATATGCCGTCTGAACTCCTGAACAGGCAAGGCTTTGCCTTCTTTTTGCGCCGCATCCAGAAGCAGCAGGATTTTCAACACGTCGTCAAACCGTCCGCGCGAGTCGAAGCCCCTGCGGAACGCTTCTCCCTGCCAGTAGGAGAGTGAAGAAGTCAGCACCGCGCCGCCCAAGACCAGCGTCCACAACAGGTTCAGCCACAACAGAAAAAACGGCACGGCGGCAAACGCGCCGTAAATCGAGCGGTAGCCGTCGAAATTGCCCATATACCAAGTGAAGAGGGAGCGCGCGGTTTCCAGACAAAACGCTGTTGCCAAAGCCCCGACAAACGCCTGCCGCGCGGGAACGAAGCGGTTTGGCACGAAGCGGTACAGCCCCCACAGCAAAAGCGTCATGAAGGTCAGCGTCGCCGCCGTTCGCAACGCGCCCGACCACTGCGGCGCACCTGAGGCAAGCGCGGCATCCTGTACCGAGCCGACCATAAAGGAAATGCCCACGCCCAAAGACAGCGGCCCGAACGTCAGTAAAGCCCAATAGACGAGAAACTGCATCATCCACGGACGCTGGGAATTGACCCGCCAGATGCGGTTGAACGTATTGTCTATCGTCCGAATCAGCATCAGCGAGGTAACGACCAGCATCACGCTGCCGATTGCCGTCAGCCGGTTCGCCTGCTCGCGGAACGCATTGATATAGTCGAACACCATGTCCGCGCCCTGCGGCACAATGGTTTGGTTGACGAAGGAGACGAACGAATCCGACCAGCGGTCGAACACGGGGAAAATCGAAGCGACCGCCACCATCACGGTCAGCACGGGGACGAGTGCCAGCAGCGTCGTAAACGTCATGCTTGCCGCCGCCTGCGGTACGCGTTCTTCATCAAAGCGGCGGACGACGAACCATGCAAACGCACAGATTTTATTGTCTGCCAAACCTTGCAAACGTTGTAAAAAGGTCATAATTTCTTGCCCGGTCAGTAAGTTGGGCATTGATGCCCGATGTTATAGCCAATTTTGCCGTCAGGAACAAATGCCTGAATTGCGGCTGTTTCAGACGGCATCGGAACAACTGTTATGCCGTCTGAAGACCGAACCATTTTAACGGAATCCGCCCATGAACCCAAATCCCCCTCAAAATCCTCGTCCTCTACTATTTCCAAAACGGCAGCACCCGCAATCCCGCCCGCCGAATCGCTCGCGGCATCGACAGCGTTGAAGGTTGCGAAGCCGTATTGCGCACCGTCCCCAAAGTCTCCGCCGTCTGCGAAGCCGTCAAAAAAGATATTCCCGACAGCGGCTCCCGTCCTGACCGCCGAAGAAAACAATATCGCCTTCGCACAAAGCAAACGCTTGGCGGAACTCGCCATCAAGTCGGCATAAGCCGCGTGTTCAGACGGCATGGCGTTCAGATGCCGTCTGAACGCGTTTGCCTGTATAATCCGCGTCTTTACTGTCCAACTTCGCGGTTCGCAAACCTCCCGCGTTACCAAAACTAGGATTCGATATGTCAAACCAAAAAGCCTTGGTCATCTTTTCGGGCGGTCAGGATTCGACCACCTGCCTGATTCAGGCAATCCAAATCTACGGGCGCGAAAACGTCCAAGCCATTACTTTCCAATACGGGCAACGCCATGCCGTCGAGCTGGAACGTGCCCGCTGGATTGCGCAGGATTTGGGCGTCAAACAAACCGTACTCGACTTGAGCCTGATGCGGCAGATTACGCACAATGCCCTGATGGACGACACCGCCGCCATCGAAACTGCCGAAAACGGCGTTCCGAATACCTTTGTAGACGGCCGCAACGCGCTTTTCCTGCTTTACGCCGCGATTTACGCCAAAGGGCAGGGGATACGGCACATCATCGCGGGCGTGTGCGAAACCGACTTCTCCGGCTATCCCGACTGCCGCGACGTGTTTGTCAAATCGATGAACGTTACCCTTAATTTGGCGATGGACTATGATTTTCAAATCCACACGCCGCTGATGTATCTGACCAAGGCGCAAACGTGGGCGTTGGCGGACGAAATGGGCGCGCTGGACTATATCCGCGAGCAAACCCACACCTGCTACAAGGGCATCGTCGGCGGCTGCCGCGAATGCCCGAGCTGTATCTTGCGCGAACGCGGGCTGGCGGAATATCTGGAAAGTAAAAAGGCCGTCTGAACACGCGCAAACCATAAGGAATACGATATGCCCAAGCTCCATATGTTTTACCTCGGCGGCAATGCCGGCAGGTCGAATATCGAAGTGCACGACATCCAATTTGCCGTGTGCGACGACTACCGTGAAGCCGTCCCCACACTCAAAGCCGCATGGTTCGGCGATGCTGACAAAATCCACATCGACGGCTGGCAGGTTGTCGAATGGGCGGACGGTTACGACATCGCCGTATCCGAAACGCCCAAAACGGAAATGCCGTCTGAACACGCCCCGCGCCTGTATTTTGCCAATGTCGGCGGTTATCGCGCGGGGCAGCTTGCCGAGGCGCACGCGTTCGGGCTGTTCGCCGCCGCCACGCCTGCCGAAGCCAAACAAAAAGCCCTGCAAACCCTGTTGACCGACAGCTATGTTCAGCAACATAAAGACAACTTAAAAGACGTGGACAACCTGCTTGCGCTCGACCGCATCGGCAATTTCCATATCCGCCTGACCCCGAATCCGCACGGCAAACCCGCCGAAATCGGCTTTCAAGGCTATTTGCCCATTTGAGAACCCATGAAAATCACCAAAATCTTCACCTTCGACTCCTCGCATATGCTCGACGGGCATGACGGCAAATGCCAAAACCTGCACGGGCATACCTACAAACTCGAAATCACCGTTTCAGACGACCCCGTCAGAGGCGGGCCGAAAGACGGTATGGTGATGGACTTTACCGACTTGAAAGCCATTGTCAAACAACACATTACCGACCCCTTCGACCACGCCTTCATCTACCACGGCGGCAACGGGCGCGAATCTCAAATCGCCGCGCTTTTGGAGGGCTGGAACATGAAAACCCTGCGCCTGCCCTGCCGCACCACTGCCGAAAATATGGCGGTCGAAATGTACGACCGTCTGAAAAACGCGGGGCTGAACGTGTGCCGCGTCAAATTGTGGGAAACGCCGACATCGTGTGCGGAGTATGAAGGGGAGTAGGGAATATCTTGAACGTATCGATATAGTAAATTCCAATAAGACATGCCCAACCGCGTCATTCCCGCGCAGGCGGGAATCCAGACCTTGGTTTTTCAGGAATATTTAAAAATTGCAGCAATTCCAAATCTTTGGATTCCCGCCTGCGCGGAAAGGACGGTTTAGAGCGTCCTTATTTGAATTTACCGTAAAACGGTTTTTTCTCCTGTACGGATTCCCCGTTTTTTCAGACGACCCTCCATATCAAATACACCCATTAAAAGGAATACCCATGAAACTTCTCTCCACCCTCTTAGTCCTCCTTGTCACCGCCGAACATTTCTACATCGCCTGGCTTGAAATGACGCAGATTCCCAGCGAAAAAGCGGCGGAAATATTCAAGCTGCCTTATGAATTTATGGAACAAAAGCGCGTGCAGACCCTGTTCGGCAACCAAGGGCTGTATAACGGCTTTCTCGGCATCGGGCTGGTGTGGTCGCGGTTTGCCGCTCCGGATAACGCGGTGTACGGCGCAACGGTACTGTTTCTCGGCTTCGTCCTGATTGCCGCCGCGTGGGGCGCGTTCTCTTCCGGCAACAAAGGCATACTCGTCAAACAAGGTTTGCCCGCATTTTTGGCAGCGGCGGCGGTGTTGGCGGTATGAAAAAAATCAATGTTGCCCCCGAAAATCCCCAATACCGCATCGTCGAAATCTTTGAAAGCCTGCAAGGCGAAGGCTGGAACACGGGCATGCCCGCCGTTTTCGTCCGCTTGGGCAAATGCAACCTCGCCTGCGGCTGGTGTGATACCGATTATTTGACATTCGGCATGATGAGCCTGTCCGACATCTTAGGCTGTCTGAAAACCTATGCCGCCCGCAACATCATCATCACCGGCGGCGAACCGACCATACAGCCGCATCTCGATATGCTGCTGGACATGCTCAAGGCGGAAGGTTATTTCCTCTGTATCGAAACCAACGGACTCAATCCCGCGCCGCCGCAAATCGACTATGTCGCCACCAGCCCCAAAGCCTGCTATGCCGCCAAATACGAAAAAAGCTGTATCGAAACAGCCGACGAAGTGCGGATTGTTGCCGATGGTGATGTCCTTGCGTTCTGTGAAAATATGGAACGCAAAATCCGCGCGCATCATTACTACCTTTCGCCCTGCGAACAAGACGGTGCGATGAACATCTACGACACCATCCGCCAAATCGGTATTTTAAACAGTCGCCCCGACGCGCCGGTGCATTGGCAGTTGAGCGTGCAGACGCACAAATGGGCGGGAATAGAGTAGTTTAAGCAGTGTAACTCAAAGGGCCGGCGTACCGTTTTGCCGATGTCTAACATATGGGAAAAGTGTGCCGCTTCCGCGTGAAACTGCCCACATTTCCGCTGCCTGATTGAGGCGGAACCTTACTGAATAAGATGCCGCCGTTGGGTACAAGCCCGGCTTCCTAAATTCCGATGGTCTTTTGAACCTTGCCGATACTCTGTGCCAGTGCGCGCAAATGGCAGGGTTAGGGAAAACGAAATGCCGTCTGAAACAGCATTCTGAGACCTTTGCAAAAATAGTCTGTTAACGAAATTTGACGCATAAAAATGCGCCAAAAAATTTTCAATTGCCTAAAACCTTCCTAATATTGAGCAAAAAGTAGGAAAAATCAGAAAAGTTTTGCATTTTGAAAATGAGATTGAGCATAAAATTTTAGTAACCTATGTTATTGCAAAGGTCTCATTCTGTTTCAGACGGCATTTTTCTGTTGACGTCAAAAGGAAAAACCGCCTCGGCAATGGATACCGAGGCGGTTTGGATTTGGTCGGAATGAGAGGATTCGAACCTCCGACCCCTTCGTCCCGAACGAAGTGCGCTACCAGGCTGCGCTACATTCCGAATTAAGTAAGGCGTGATTATAGCGCAAAAAATACGGCATGCCTATACCGTTTTGCCTTTTTGCCGCGTGTCGGGCGGATTGAAAGGGCTGTGTTTGAATACAGTGTTGATAAGCATCCTTATCTCCAAGTAATTCAATAAGATAACTTTCTACCTGACCGAAAAAATCATTGCCTTTCCCTGACAAACGGTTGAAATCGGCAGATTGTTGAAACGCAGCCGATTTAAAAGGCCTCTCCGACTTTTACGCCGCCCGCCGTGTCTTGCGGCGAGGCAAGACCGGCAACAAAGGCTTGCGCCGCTTGGAAATCCGCCGTCTGTATAACGGCTTGCGCGGCGGCACTGCCGAGCGTGTTGGCCATATATTGCCAACGTTGCGCCAAAGCGGGATTGTCAGGAATGCGGAAATCTTCGCGCAGTTCATCCACAAGGTCGGGACGGTTGCAGACGAGGACGATGTCGCAACCTGCCTCAAAGGAAATGCGGGCGCGTTCTTTGATGCCGCCTGCCCCGCACGCGCCCTCCATAGTTAAATCGTCCGAGAAAATCACGCCTTTGAATCCGATATCGCGGCGCAAAATTTGTTTGAGCCAGATTTCGGAAAACCCTGCGGGCTTTGTGTCCACTTGTGGATAAACGACGTGGGCGGGCATAACCGCCGCCATACCTTCGCGGCTCATAATGTGGAAGGGGGCGAGGTCGGCGGCTTCGAGTTCGGACAGGCTGCGCCTGTCTTCCGGCAAGACCAGATGGCTGTCTCCTTCGACAAATCCGTGTCCGGGAAAATGTTTGCCGCAGGATTTCATACCGCCTTTTGCCAAACCTTTTTGAAGGGCGAGGGCGAGGTGGGCGACCGCTTCGGGATTGTGGTGGAAACTGCGGTTGCCGATGACGGGGCAGTTTCCCCAGTCCAAATCTAAGACGGGCGTGAAGGACAAATCGATGCCGCAGGCGGAAAGTTCGGTTGCCAAAACCCAGCCTATCTGCCGGGCTGCGGTTTCGGCGGCGGACGCTCCGTCTTTGTCCCAAATTTGCCCTAAAACGTTCATTGCGGGCAGGCGGGTAAAACCTTCGATGAAACGTTGCACCCTTCCGCCTTCGTGATCGACGGCGATAATGAGTTCGGGTGTGCGCAGGGCTTTGATTTCGGCGGTGAGTTCTTTGAGCTGTGCGATATTTTGGAAGTTGCGGCGGAACAGGATGACTCCGCCGACGGCGGGATCGAGAAGGCGTTGCTTTTCCTCTTCGGTCAGGCGGAAGGCGGCAATGTCTGCCATGACGGGGCCGCGCGGAATATGGGGGACGGTCATTGCGGTTTGCTCCAAAAAGCTTCAGACGGCATATGCCGTCTGAACAGGGAAAGGGGTCAGGCGTTGGCGCGTTTTTTATCTTTCAACAGAAAAATCAGCACCGCCAATACAATGCCTGTCGTGCCAAAGCCCAACAGCGCGGATTTTGTCAGACCCAATGCGAGGTAGCCCGATGCGGCTGCGGCTGCAACCGTCAAGGCGTAAGGCAGTTGCGAGGTAACGTGGTCGATGTGGTTGCAGCGCGCGCCGGTGGACGACAGGATGGTCGTGTCGGAGATGGGCGAACAGTGGTCGCCGCATACCGCCCCCGCCATTACTGCGGACATACACGGGATAATCAGCGCGGGTTCGACTTTGACCGCCATGGCGGCGGCAATCGGCAGCATAATGCCGAACGTCCCCCAGCTTGTGCCTGTGGCAAACGCCATCACGCTGGCGAGCAGGAAGAGGATGACGGGCAGGAAGCCGGGATGGATGTTGCCCGCAACCAGTGTGGAGAGGTAATCGCCGGTGTGCATTTCGCCGACAACCGTACTGATGAGCCAAGCGAGGATTAAAATGGCGATTGCGCCGAACATAGATTTCGCACCCTGCCAAACGGCTTTGGGATAGTCGGCGGTTTTAATCGTGCCGAGCGTGCAGAGAACGACGGCAAGGACGCCGCAAGTGCCGCCGAATACCAGCGAAGTGTTCACGTCGGTATTTTCAAATGCCCCCAAAATGCTGAAGGTTTCGCTTGCCTGTGCACCGGTGTAGATCATGGCGGAAACCGTTGAGGCGATTAAGGCCAAAACGGGAATAATCAATGCGTAAACCCTGCCCCAGCTGCCGTCTGAAACGGCAGTTTCATCGTGGGCTTCGTTCAACGCGGCTTGTTCGAAACGTGCCATCGAGCCGATGTCGAAGGAGAACCATGCGACGACGAACACCATAATCAGGGCAAACAGTGCGTAATAGTTCATCAGGCTCATGGCGACAAACGTCCCCATCGGCGTGTATTCGGTGATTTTGTAGGTAACGAGCAGTCCGGCAAGCGTGGCGATAATCGACGCGCCCCAGCTTGAAACGGGCATCAGCACGCACATAGGCGCGGCAGTGGAGTCGAGGATGTAGGCGAGTTTGGCGCGGGAAACTTTAAACTTGTCGGTAACGGGGCGGGCAATCGCACCGACGGCGAGACTGTGGAAATAGTCGTCGATAAAGGTTACAAACACGAGGCAGGCGGTCAGCATTTTCGCGCCGCGCCGGTTTTTAATGTGCCGTTTTGCCCAGTCGGCAAACGCCTGATTGCTGCCGGAGTAGGTCAGCAGGGAAGTAAAAATACCCAAAAGTATCAGGAAAACCAAGATTTTTGGTTTGCCCAGCGACCAATCGCCGTCTGACCAAGCCAAGCCGACGACCATGTCTTTCAGGTGTGTCAGACCGTCGACGGGGTTGCCGCCGACCAAAAAGGCAACGCCGACCAGAATACCGATGCCTAAAGACAGCAGTACGCGGCGGGTAATGACGGCAAGTGCCAGTGCCAAAAAGGGTGGCATAACCGAGAAAAATGAATGTGAATAGTCGATCAGCTGCATGGTTATGGGGGTGTTAAGCGTCCGGATGGGAGCGTATCTGTCCGCCTCCGGTTTGGGTTTTGTTGGCAAAATGGGCGGAAATATTTTTTGTCGTAAAAAATATTTGTTTAAAATCAACCAACTGATTTTTGTAAAATGCCCGTTAATCGGTATTGACGGGCATTTTATCATTTAAAAAATATTTTGGTTAAATTATGTGGGTTATTGCAGGTTTAATGCGATAAACAGCGTGTTGCCACGGCGCATGACCAGCAGGGGGACGTTTTTGCCTGCCTTGTCCATAGCTTTGCGGAAACCGGCTTCGTCATTGACGGGGACTTGCCCGACGGCGAGGATTTCGTCGCCGCGCCTCAAGCCTGCGCGTTCTGCCGCGTCGGAAACCCGTACGACGACGAGGTGTCCGCCGCTGCTGTCGGTATGTGTCTGAAGGGTAATGCCTGCGGATTCGACCGAGAACGTACCGGATTGCTGTTCGGTGTAGGGGGCTTCATCTGTTTTGGATGATGCGCCGATATGCTCGGCGGCGTTGCCCAGCTTGACTTTGATTGTGATTTCTTCGCCTTTGCGCCATACGCCGAGGCTGACTTCTTTTCCCGGCGTAATGGCGCCGACCATAACGGGAAGGTCGCCGGAAGAACGTATTTCTCCGCCGTCGAGGCTGAGGACGATGTCGCCTGCCTGCAAGCCTGCACGTTCTGCGGGGCTGCCGGGAAGGATTTTGGTAATCAATGCGCCGCCGGCTTTGTCCAAACCGAACGATTGTGCCAAACCGTAGGATACTTCTTGAATAATCACGCCCAGTTGTCCGCGTTGGACTTTGCCGGTGTTTTTCAGCTGTTCGGCGACATTCATGGCAACGTCAATCGGGATGGCGAAGGAAATGCCCATGAATCCGCCGCTGCGGCTGTATATTTGCGAGTTGATGCCGACGACCTGTCCTTTTAAGTTGAACAGCGGGCCGCCGGAGTTGCCCGGATTGATGGCAACGTCGGTTTGGATGAAGGGTGTGTAGCTTTCGTTGGGCAGGCTTCTGCCTTTGGCGGACACGATGCCGGCGGTCACGCTGTTGTCGAAGCCGAAGGGCGCGCCGATGGCGGCGACCCATTCGCCCGGTTTCAAATCTTTGGGATTGCCGATTTTGACGACGGGCAGCTCTTCCGTTGCGTCGATTTTCAGAAGGGCGACATCGGATTGGACATCCGAACCGATGAGTTTGGCGGTATATTCGCGCTTGTCGTTGAGCAGGACTTTGATACTGCCCATGCCGGTAACGACGTGCGTATTGGTCAGAATATAGCCGTCTTTGCTGATGATGAAGCCCGAACCGAAGTTCAATCCGCCGTCATCTGCTTCTTCTTGGGGGATTTCGGGCATGTTCGGGACGAGGCGTTTGAAAAATTCGTAGAACGGGTCGCTGTCGGCAAGCGGGTCGGAATCGGTTTCGGCATTGCCGCTGCCGTTTTGGGTGCGCGGGGCGGGGGCTGCCTGAATATTGACGACTGCCGGGCCTTCGCTTTGAACCAGTTGGACAAAGTCGGGCAGCAGCATACTGACGCTGCCGTCGTCTTTGGTGTGTTTGATGCGTTCTACGAAGGATGCTTCTTTTTTGTCCGCACCGAAAAAGCTGCCGGCTTTGTCGCAGCCTGCCAGCGAGGCGGCACACAGTGCTGCCAAAGCGAGGTATTGGTATTTTTTGAACACGTTTTGTCCTTTGTCGGATGCCGGTACCGGCTTTAATGCCGTCTGAAGCGCATTTTGTCGGCTTCAGACGGCATAGGTTGAAATTCTACAACGTCCGTCCGAATTTTCAAGCGTTTCATTTTGAAGGGCGGCGGCAGTCAGGCTTTGGCGGGATATTCGCACAAATCGTTGATGATGCAGGTTTGGCATTGCGGTTTGAGTGCCTTGCAGGTGTAGCGTCCGTGCAAAATCAGCCAGTGGTGCGCGTCCATCAGAAATTCTTTAGGAATGAAGCGCATCAGTTTGTCTTCGACTTCGCGCACATCTTTCCCGGGGGCGATTTTGGTTCGGTTGGACACGCGGAAAATATGCGTATCGACCGCCATAACGGGGTGTCCGAACGCTGTGTTCAATACCACGTTTGCCGTTTTGCGCCCCACGCCCGGCAACGATTCCAAAGCCTCGCGGTCTTCCGGCACTTCGCCCTTGTATTTTTCCAGCAGGATGCGGCAGGTCTGCATGATGTGCTTGGACTTGGTTTTATACAACCCGATGGTTTTCGTGTATTCCATCACGCCGTCCAAGCCCAAATCCAGCATTGCCTGCGGCGTATCGGCAACCGGAAACAGCTTCGCCGTCGCCTTGTTTACGCCGACATCGGTCGCCTGCGCTGAAAGCAGAACGGCGATTAAAAGCTCGAAAGGGGAGTTGAAATTCAGCTCGGTGGTCGGATGGGGGTTGGCGGCGCGGAAACGCTCGAAGATTTCTTGGCGGATTTGTCTGTTCATTTTTTTATACGGTAGGTTTGTGCGGTCGGCATTATAACGCACGGTTCAGGCGGCGTAATATTGCATTCCCCACAGGATAAAGGCGTAACGCGCCATCTTGCCGACAACCAGCATCAGCCCGCTTGTCCACGGATTCAACCGCAGCCAGCCGGCGGCAAGCGGCAGTGCGTCGCCGACGACGGGCAGCCAGGCAAACGCAAGCAGCCAAATACCGAAACGCCGCATCAGATTCAGTGTTTTTTCAGACGGCATTTTTCGGGAAGGCAGCAAACGTCCCATCCAATAGGAAACCATACTGCCCAATCCGTTGGCAAGGCCGGCGCACAGCAACGCGCCGTATGCGTGTTCGGGAAAGCGGTGGACGAACAGGGCAAAGGCGGCTTCGGATGTGCCGGGCAGGAGGGTGGCGGAAGTGAAGGCGGAAAAGGCGAGTGCGGCGTAGGCGGGCATCATTGCAAACAGTCTCAAACAGGCAAAAATCGGCGACGGATTGTACGGTATAGTGGATTAACAAAAACCAGTACGGCGTTGGCCTCGCCTTAGCTCAAAGAGAACGATTCTCTAAGGTGCTGAAGCACCAAGTGAGTCGGTTCCGTACCATCTGTACTGTCTGCGGCTTCGGTCGCCTTGTCCTGATTTTTGTTAATCCACTATATTTTCACGCCCCCGCCGAAGGGCGGAGGACGGTGCAAAAAATACGGCACAGCCGTATGCCCCTTTTTTGTCGGGCATACGACATTCTTTCCGCTCCGGTTTTGATGCCACGATGCGGCATTTCCGAATTTTCCGGATACGGCGGCGGATTTTCATTTTATTGGGAACGGTTTTTGCAAGTCCGCCGGAATTTTTTAAAATCTATTAAAATCTATGCAAGCAACTGTAAAATATTAATTTCTGCTGCTTGAATTTCAGATCGGCGCATTGCCTGCATCCGATAAAGTTTGCAAAATGTTCAAATATCAGTATGATTTGCATTGCCGTTAAGAAATGTCAATTTCTATTTTCTTGAAACGGGTAATATTCCGACACCACGAAAGGCAAATCATGTCTGCGCAATCACAAAACAATCATACGTCCCCATTGGTCGTCTTGACCACGCTGTTCTTCATGATGGGTTTTATTACCTGCATGAACGACATCCTTATCCCTCATTTGAAAGAAATTTTCGACCTGTCTTACGTTCAGGCGATGCTGATCCAATTCTGTTTCTTTACCGCCTATGCGGTGATGTCCATCCCGATGGGGGCTTTTGTCGGCAAAGTCGGCTACAAAAACGGCGTTATCGGCGGCTTTCTGCTGACGGCGGTCGGATGCCTGCTGTTTTATCCTGCTGCGGGTAGCCATTCTTACGCGGTATTTTTGGGCGCGTTGTTTATTTTGGCTTCCGGCGTAACGCTGCTTCAGGTCGCCGGTAATCCTTATGTTACCCTGCTGGCGAAACCCGGCAAGGAATCGGCAACACTGACGCTGGTTCAGGCGTTTAACGCTTTGGGTACGACCATTGCGCCGCAAATCGGCGCGTTCCTGATTCTGGCGGACGCAACCCAAACCGTCAGCAAGGCGGAACAGATTTCTTCCGTACAGATTCCCTATTTGGGACTGGCGGGGCTGCTGATTATCCTTGCCGTTTTCGTGAAAATGATCTGGCTGCCCGACGCGCGCAAAATTGCCGCCGAGGAAAGCGCGCACAACCACGACGGCAAAACCAGCGTATGGCAATACAAACATCTCGTGTTCGGTACGGCAGGCATTTTCTGCTATGTCGGCGCGGAGGTGTCTATCGGTTCGTTGATGGTCAACGTATTGGGTTATCTGAAAGGGCTGGATCATGCTTCTGCCGCGCATTACCTGTCGTTCTATTGGGGCGGCGCGATGGTCGGACGTTTCCTCGGTTCGGCGGTGATGGCGAAATTCGCGCCCAACCGTTATTTGGCGTTTAACGCATCGGCTGCGGTCGTACTGCTTGCCGTCGCGATGGCGACGGGTAGCGGCAATGCGGATGTGGCGATGTGGTCGCTGCTTGCCATCGGTTTTTTCAACTCGATTATGTTCCCGACGATTTTCTCTTTGGCAACCAAAGGATTGGGAAAATTTACCAACGCGGCTTCCGGTGTACTGTGTACCGCGATTGTCGGCGGTGCGGTCGTTCCTGTCGTGCAGGGCTGGGTGGCAGATACTTACACCCTGATGTCTTCGTTTGTCGTTTCCGTCATCTGTTATCTGTATATCGTGTTTTTTGCGGTGTACGGATATAGGGCGGACAAATAATCTTTTTCTTGAGAAATGTCGTCTGAACATCTTTCAGACGGCATTTTTGCGTACCGGTGTTTGCGGCGTGTGTGCCGAGGTTTTAATACTTCAATCCATAAAAGTCTTATATGTCAACAAACAAAAAAATAAAAAATTATATTTCAAAAAAATTAATTTAAATTGAGAAAATTGCCGTTTTGTTTCTGTCCGGCTTTTGTAAAACGCTAAAATGCCGTCTGAAAACGTCGGGCGGATTCGGTATAGTGTGTTAGAATCCGTTAACTTTATATCAAATCGGGCAAAGAATCATGTTCGCTTTCAAATCCTTACTCGATATGCCGCGCGGTGAGGCACTTGCCGTCGTCGTCGCTCTGATTGCCGCGATGGGCTATACCATCATTTCATTGGAGTGGCTGCCGCATATGTCCATTATTGCCGCCATCGTC
Source organism: Neisseria sp. HMSC070F02 (assembly GCF_001814225.1). Taxonomy (NCBI): domain Bacteria; kingdom Pseudomonadati; phylum Pseudomonadota; class Betaproteobacteria; order Neisseriales; family Neisseriaceae; genus Neisseria; species Neisseria sp. HMSC070F02. The sequence continues at coordinate 24,579 of NZ_KV815335.1, forward strand.
GTGCTGATTTTGTACGGCTTGGCGCGCGGTTTGAAATACAACGATATGCAGCAGGGCATGATAGGCGCGTTGAATCAGGGTATGGGCGCGATTTACCTGTTTTTCTTCATCGGGCTGATGGTCAGCGCGCTGATGATGAGCGGTGCGATTCCGACGCTGATGTATTACGGTTTCGGGCTGATTTCCCCGACTTATTTTTATTTTTCCGCTTTCGCGCTGTGTTCCGTCATCGGCGTATCCATCGGCAGCAGCCTGACCACCTGCGCCACCGTCGGCGTTGCCTTTATGGGGATGGCGGCGGCGTTTCATGCCGATATGGCGATGACGGCGGGCGCGATTGTTTCCGGTGCGTTTTTCGGCGACAAAATGTCCCCGCTTTCCGACACCACGGGCATTTCCGCGTCCATCGTCGGCATCGACCTGTTTGAGCACATCAAAAATATGATGTACACCACCATTCCCGCGTGGCTCATCAGTGCGGCACTGATGCTGTGGCTTCTTCCCAGTGTCGCCGCGCAGGATTTGAACAGCGTCGAATCCTTCCGCAGCCAGCTTGAAGCCACGGGATTGGTGCACGGCTATTCGCTGATTCCGTTTGCACTGTTGGTCGTTTTGGCATTGATGCGCGTCAATGCCGTGGTCGCCATGCTCTTTACCGTCATTGCCGCCGTTGCCGTAACGTATCTGCACAGCACGCCCGATCTGCGTCAGCTCGGCGCGTGGTTTTACGGCGGCTACAAACTCGAAGGCGAAGCGTTTAAAGACATCGCCAAACTCATTTCGCGCGGCGGCTTGGAAAGTATGTTTTTCACGCAAACCATCGTGATTCTCGGGATGAGTTTGGGCGGGCTGCTGTTTGCGCTGGGCGCGATTCCTTCCCTGCTGGATGCCGTCCGCAGCTTTTTGACGAATGCCGGACGTGCCACATTCAGCGTTGCCATGACTTCGGTCGGGGTTAATTTCCTGATCGGCGAGCAATATTTGAGTATTTTGTTGTCGGGTGAAACGTTCAAACCCGTTTACGATAAGCTCGGTCTGCATTCGCGCAATCTGTCGCGGACGCTGGAAGATGCGGGGACGGTGATTAACCCGCTCGTACCGTGGAGCGTATGCGGCGTGTTCATCAGCCACGCGCTGGGCGTGCCGGTTTGGGAATATCTGCCGTATGCCTTTTTCTGCTATTTGAGTTTGGCTTTGACCCTGTTATTCGGTTGGACGGGGCTGACTTTGAGCAAAAAATAAGCGGATAAGCGAAATGCCGTCTGAACCTGTTTTCCGGTTTCAGACGGCATTTTTATGTTTGGCGGATGGGGCGGATTGAAACAGAAAACGTCCGTACCGTCATCCTAAACTGTGCAGAAACGGCGGTGCGGGCAGGCTCTGCTTACTTCACGTGGGTCGCCATCAGCGTATGCAGGCGGCGGTTGTCGGCGCGTGCGACGGTAAATTGCAGGCTGCCGATGATGACTTTTTCGCCGCGTACGGGCAGATGCCCTAACTCTTGAATGACCAAGCCGCCGATGGTGTCGGCTTCTTCGCTGCTGTATTCCGTACCGAAGAAGGTGTTGATGTCTTCGATTTCGGTAGCCGCGTGGATGCGCCAGCGTTCTGAAGAAACGGCGTGGATATTGTCGGCGCTATCGTCTTCGTCAAATTCGTCTTCGATTTCGCCGACGATTTGCTCGATGATGTCTTCAAAGGTGACCAAACCGGATGTGCCGCCGTATTCGTCGATGACGATCGCCATATGGTTGCGCTGTTCGCGGAACTCTTTTAAAAGGGCGGTCAGCGATTTGCCTTCGGGGACGAAGACGGCGGGGCGGAGAATGGATTTGAGGTGGAACTGCTCGGGGTTAAACATATATTTGAGCAGGTCTTTGGCGTGCAAAATGCCCAAAACTTCGTCTTTGTCTTCGCCGATGACGGGGAAGCGCGAATGGGCGGTATCGATAACGTAGGCGGTGATGCGCTCGATGCTGTCGTTTTCTTTTAAAACGTTCATACGGCTGCGCGTAATCATCGCGTCGCGCACTTCCAAATCGGAAAAATCGAGGACTTTTTCCAACCTTAAAAGCGTATCCGCATCAAATACTTCCTGCTCGTGCGCCTGCCGAAGCAGGTTTAATACGTCTTCGGCGGAATCGGGTTCGCGGGCGAGTCGGGCAATCAGGCGTTCAAAAAAATTTGTTTTCGGTTGTGCGCCGTCCATTTTAATGTCCGTCCTCTTGGTAGGGGTTGGGGAAGCCTGCCGCCCGCATCAGGCGGATTTCTTCGGCTTCCATTATTTCGGCTTCGTCGTCTTCGATGTGGTCGTAGCCCATCAGGTGTAAAGTACCGTGTATGGTCAGGTGGGCAAAATGCTGCTCGGGTGTTTTGCCTTGTTCGGCGGCTTCTTTCAAAACCACTTGCGGGCAGATAATCAAATCGCCGTACAGTTTTTCCGAAACTTGGCAGGGCAGGGTTTCGCCTTCGTTGAGCGCGAAACTCAAGACATTGGTGGCGTAATCTTTGCCCCGGTAGTCGCGGTTGTAGTCGCGGGCTTCTTCTTCGTCCAAAAGAATCAGGCTGATGTCGGCGCGGCGGTATTCATTTTTCAAGGCAGACCACGCCCAGCGGTAGAAATCGCGTTCGGCTGGGATGCCGGCGGCGGAAGAGGCGTTTTCAAAGTTCAAATGGAAACGTTGCCGCTGCAACGTTAAGAAAGGGTATTTTTTGGTGCGTTTCATTGTGGCGGGTTTCGTGTTTTGTGGGTGTAAATATAACATAGACCTGACGGTGCCGTCTGAAGAAACGTTCAAAATATGATAGACTTCACGCCGTTTCCATTCTTTGAACGCATTGAACATGAACCCGAAAAAACTCGTCATCGCCAGCCGCGAAAGCCTGCTTGCTATGTGGCAGGCAAAGCATATCCAAGGCCGTCTGAAGGCTCTGTATCCCGATTGCGAAGTCGAGATTTTGGGCATGACCACGCGCGGCGATCAGATTTTGGACAAAACTTTGTCAAAAGTCGGCGGTAAAGGCTTGTTTGTCAAAGAGTTGGAACAGGCTTTATATGACGGGCGCGCCGATTTGGCGGTGCATTCGATTAAAGACGTACCGATGGATTTGCCTGAAGGTTTCGCGCTTGCGGCCATCGGCGAACGCGCCAATCCGTTTGACGCATTTGTGTCCAACCAATACACGCGTTTGGAAGAAATGCCCGAAGGCGCGGTTGTCGGCACATCCAGCCTGCGCCGCGAAGCCCAGTTGCGTGCGCGCTATCCGCATTTGCTTATCAAACCTTTGCGCGGCAATGTGCAAACCCGTTTGTCCAAACTCGATAACGGCGAATACGACGCAATTATCTTGGCTGCCGCCGGTTTGCAGCGTCTGAAATTGGACGGACGCATCCGCATGATTTTGTCGGAATCCGACAGCCTGCCTGCCGCCGGACAAGGCGCATTGGGTATCGAAATTGCCGCGCACCGCGAAGATTTGTATGAGGTTTTAAAACCGCTAAACCACGATACCACACACGCCTGCGTTACGGCCGAACGAGCTTTGGCGCGCGCTTTGGGCGGAAGCTGCCAAGTGCCGCTGGCCGCATATTGCACGGAAGAAAACGGCTTGCTGACCTTGCGCGGACTGGTCGGACACCCCGACGGTTCGGTTGTGTTGCAGGCGGACGCGCAAGCCCCTGCCGAATATGCCGACGCGCTCGGACGCGCTGTCGCTAAGAAATTGGCGGACGACGGTGCGCGGGAATTGATTGGAGCAGTATTGAATACGGAAAATTGATTTTATCGAAAATTTAAATAAAATAATATAAGTTATTGTTTTTAATCAATTTGTTTCATCAGTTTTACTCGCCTTATTTCGTCATTCCCGCGCAGGCGGGAATCCAGTTTGCTCGGTTTCAGTTGTTTCTAATCAATTCTTGCAGCATTGGGTTCCCGGATTCCCGCCTGCGCGGGAATGACGGCGGAAAGGTTTTTGTGGCTTCGGATAATACTGTGGCGTTCAAATTTTGAATTTGAGAATGATGATATTCGTATTTTTTATTTGAGTTCATCATATTGGGTTGATTTTATAGATGTTTTTTAGCTTGTTTGAAATTGTTATGGTTTATTGTTTTTTAACAAAAAACAGATGCCGTCTGAACTGGTTAAGGTTCAGACGGCATTTCGTATGCGCTTTTGTTTTACAAGACTTTCACGATGCTTTCGCACAGATAATCGATGTTGTCGTCGGTAATGCCGGCGACGTTGATGCGGCCGGAGCGGACGGCATAAATGGCAAACTCGTTTTTCAGGCGGTCGACTTGTTCGGGAGTCAAGCCGCTGAAAGAGAACATACCGTTTTGTTTGATAATGAAATCAAAGTTTTGGCTTGCACCTTTGGCTTTGAGCAACCCGACAAATTTTTGGCGCATGGCTTTGATGCGGCCGCGCATTTCATCGAGTTCGGCAATCCATTGTGCTTTCAAATCATCATTTTTCAACACCAGCGCAATGGTGTTCGCACCGTGTGAAGCCGGGTTGGAATACAAGGTACGGATGATGGTTTTGACTTGGCTGTGGGCGCGGGCTGCTGTTTCTTCATCTTCGGCCACCAAAGTGAACGCGCCGACGCGCTCGTTGTACATACCGAAGTTTTTGGAATAAGAGCTGGCAATCAGCAATTCTGTATTGTGTTTCAAGAACACGCGCAAGCCGTAGGCATCTTCTTCCAAACCATTGCCGAAGCCTTGGTAGGCAAAGTCAAACAGCGGCAACCAGCCTTTTTCGGCAGAAAGTTTTGCCAAAGTTTCCCATTGTTCGGGCGTAGGGTCGATGCCGGTAGGATTGTGGCAGCAGCCGTGCAGCAGGACGATGTCGCCTTTTTGCGCTTGGCTCAAGTCCTCAATCATGCCGTCCCAATCCAAACCGTGTTTGGCGGCATCATAGTAACGATAAGGTTTGTCTTGGATACCGACCGCTTTGGCGATGGCGTTGTGGTTGGGCCAAGTCGGATTGGAAATCCAGATGGTTTGCGCGTTCAACTGGCGTTTGGCAAACTCGGCCGCAATACGCAATGCGCCCGTACCGCCGAGGCTTTGCGCTGTTTTGGCGCGACGGCTGGCGATGATTTCGTGGTCTTTGCCGAACAGCAGGATTTGGGTTTGCGCGTTGTAGTCGGCAACGCCGTCGATGGTGAGGTAGTTTTTGGTGGTTTCGCTTTCCAACAGGCGTTTTTCGGCTTCTTTGACGGCTTTGACGAGGGGTGTCGCGCCGGATGCGTCTTTATAAACGCCGATGCCGAGGTTGACTTTTTCGGGGCGGGTTTCGGCTTTGAACGCTTCGCCCAAACCGAGAATCGGATCGGCGGGGGCGGCTTCGATGTGCTTGAAGAACATAGCTTGCTCCTTGATGGGGACGGAAGGTCATTCGGGTTTGCCGATTTTACGCTGTTTTACACGGGCTGGAAACAGACGCAATCACGCCTGCCCGATATGGGCGAAGGTTTCCCAGTTTGACTGTATGTGTTCTGCAAGCAGGGGCAGGTCTTGTTCGGCGGCTTCGTAGTATGCGCCGTCCCATTCTTCAAAGTCGGGGAACTGTTTGCGCAGGGATTCGATGTCTGCGCCTCCGTCGGCGAGCGTTTCGATGGTTTTGCCGTGTTGTTCGTAGAGGGCTTTGGCTTTGTCCAAGACTTTCGGCACGGCTTTGATTTTCCAGCGGCGCAGGCTGTCGGCAAGCGGGTTGCGGAAAATATATTCGCCGTAACCGGAGGCGATGAGTTGCACGAAGCCGCCTTCTTCGACTTGGCTGTCGAGGTAGCAGAATGCGGTCAGCGTGTGCTGGTCGTCGGACAGGCAGGAGAGGGATTCGTCGCCGGTTTGGGCGGTGTGTTCGAGGTAGGCGGAAACGAGGGTATAGAGCAGGGCGGATGGCTCTTGTTGGCGGATGTCTTCCGGAAGGGTAAGCGCAGTCATGGTATGCCGTCTGAAAAGTGGGGATTATAGCGGATTGCGGCTTTGCGCCGAAAATATCCTTTAGCCTGCCGATGGCGTAAAATGGGCGCACGCCAACCACGCAAAGGAAAATCAAATGGACAATCTGAATCTGCAGGAAATTTCCGTGTTGCCGGAAAATCTGCCGCTGTATTGCTCGGGACCCGACAACGAGCAGTGGAACGGGCATCCGAGAGTGTTTTTGCCTTTGTGCGAAGGAGAATCGGGCAGCGTTGCCTGCCCGTACTGCGGCACGCGCTACCGCCTTGACGGCAAGATGCCGCATCATCATTACGCCTGAACGCAAGCGGCGGAAAAATGCCGTCTGAAGCCTTTTCCGGTTTCAGACGGCATTTGTTTGGCGGGGCGGGCTGTTCCGGCACCGAGATTCTGCCCGATGCGCCGCCCGGACGGGGAACGGCGGTTTCCGTTCCCCGCGTGCTGCCGCTATGGATGGTGGCGTTTCGCCTAGAGGAAGAAAATCATTGCCGCGACGACGGCAATCACGCCGTAAATCGCCATCGGGATAACGGTTTTCTTGATAATCGCACCTTCGGAATTTTTCACATCCAATACGGTACATACGGCGATGATGTTGTTGAGGCACACCATATTGCCCATCGCGCCGCCGACGGACTGCAACGCCAGAATCAGGGTAACGGACAGGCCGGTATCCAAGGCGATTTGCTGCTGAATCGGTCCGAAGGTCAGGTTGGACACGGTGTTGGAGCCGGAGAAGAACGCACCGATCGCGCCCAGATACGGCGAGAAATAAACCCAGTGTTCGCCCGCCATTGCGGCAAATTCCTTACCGATGATTTTCACCATCGAATTGTCGCCGCCGACCAGCATCAGCTGAACCATAATCAGCGCGCCCATCAGGGCAAGCAGCGGTTTTTTGGTTTGATTGAAAGTTACGGAATAAATCGTCCAGGCATCTTTGAATTTGGTTTTATACAGCAGGATGCAAATCCAAACGGTCAGCACAAACGGAATCCAAGCCGGGACGTACAGCGTTTGGTAAGACGCGCTGACATCTTGTCCGAAAATATTGCCGAAGGTAATCGTCAGGGAGTCGCTGACGGTGATTTTGGACAAATCAAACGGCAGTTGGAAGCTGAACCATTCTTCTTTGCTGGTCAAAATGCCTTTGATGCCGAGCTGTTTGATGCGCGTAACCACCAGCATGCCGATCAGCATACCCAAAGGGGCGAGTGCTTTGGCGACTTGGGCGAACGGCACTTTTTCGGCATTCGGGTCTTTGGCGTGGTCTTTGCTCAAGCCCCAGCCTTGGTTGGCGGCGAATACGGACACCATCAGGCCGATTGCGCCGGCGACGAGCGACGGGAATTCTTCGTTGACCATCGCCAATGCGACATAAGGAATGGTGCAGGAGAAGACGGCAATGGCGACGAAGCCCAAGTTTTTGCGGATTTCAGACCAAGGTACGATGAAGCCCAAGCCGATGACGGGGATGACGAAACCTGCGAAGAAGTGCATTACGCCGGTCTGCCTGCCGATGGCGAGGATGTCTTCGGCACTCAGGTTCAGCGGTGCGAAACCGAACCAGGTCGGCGTACCGACCGCGCCGAAAGAGACGGGGACGGAGTTCATCACCAAAGTGAAAATCGCCACTTTCAACGGGTTGAAGCCCAAGCTCATCAGAATCGGCGCGGCAATCGCGGCAGGCGTGCCGAAGCCGGATGCGCCTTCAATCATAAAGGCAAAAGCCCAGCCGATAATCATCAGTTGCGCTATGGGGTTGGGGCTGATGGTCGCCAGCCATTTGCGGATGACATCGATGCAGCCCGTGGTTTCCATCATACGGTTGAACATAATCGCGCCGAAAATCACGGTAATCGGCGTGAGCGTTTTGACGAGGCCGGAAGCGGCGGTGGCGTTGAGCAGCATGCCCGCATCGTCGAAGTAGAAAAGTTTGATGGCGTAAATCAGCACTGCGGTAATCGGCAGCGCGACGTAGGAGGGCATACTGTTTTTTTTCACCATCAGCCAAATCAGCAGGACGATGGGGAATATGCTGAGGAAAAGTGCCATAACGAATCCTTTTTAGGCATTTGCATCATAAGGCGCGTCGAGGTTTGGAAAGACGTTCAAATCCCGTACACCCGATATTTTGGTTAAAAGATAAATTGGTAAGACCAATTGTTATGCGTTTGCACACTTTACGTAATCTTATGTAATCGGTCAAGCATTTTATCGATAATGGCTATTAATGCGGGTTAAGGATGGTGATGATGCGGCGGAGGGAGTGTGGGAAAGGGGCGTGTAAAAAAAGCCGCCCGAAAGGCTTCAGACGGCATTTTCAGTATTTTTCCAGCGGCACGAATACCGCGCCGTCCCCGTCTACGCGGAGGATTGAAGCATAGTCGTTATGCCAGTCGCCCAAAACGATGCGGGTAAAGCCGTTTTCGTGATGGATATGCTCGCGGTGGGTGTGTCCGTGTATCAGCCTTTCCGCGTTAAAGGCGCGAACCTGCCGCGCGGTAAAGGCGGCATTGACATCCATAATATCGGCGGGCTTGACCTGTTTTTCCATTTTGCTGACACGCCTGATTTTGGCGGCAAGGCGCGTGCGCCACTTTAGGGGCAGCATCAGGAACAGTTTTTGCAGCCGCTTCCGATGCACGATTTTGCGGAAACGTTGGTATGCCTTGTCGTCGGTGCATAATGTGTCTCCGTGGCAGATGAGGGTTTTGCAGCCGAACAAGTCCAAAACCGAGTAATCCGGCAGCAGCGTCATACCCGCCTGCCGGCAAAAATCCTGACCGATCAGGAAGTCGCGGTTGCCCCTGACGAAGAACACGGCAACGCCTTTGTCGGACAATTTCCTGATTTCCCGCGCAACCGAAGTATTCAACTCGGAAACTTCGTCATCGCCCACCCAAAAATCAAACAAATCGCCCAAAATATAAATCGCCCGCGCCTGCCCGGCGGCGGAAGAACGTAAAAAACGCAGCAGCAGCGCGGTCAGTTCGGGGTGCTTTTCGCTCAAATGCAGGTCGGAGATGAAATAGGCGGGTTTCATAGGCAGGTTTCCAAATCGGGCGGATGTCGTGGCGGATTATAACGCGCCCGGCGGCGGGGCAATACGGCAAATGCCGCGCCAAGCATCGGGCGTTGGCGGAATCGGGGTTCGGGCGCGTTAAAAATGCCGTCTGAAGGCTTCAGACGGCATCGAGGGTGCGGGATGCGGTAAGGTTTTGCCGGCAAGATATGGGGTGGTGCGGCGGGATTTCCGTTAAAATACGCTTCTTTTTTATTTTTTCCGACCATTATGCGCCTGACCCATATCAAACTCTCCGGCTTCAAATCTTTTACCGACCCGACCACGATTCATGTGCCGGGGCAGCTTGTCGCGGTTATCGGGCCGAACGGCTGCGGCAAGTCGAATGTGATTGACGCGGTGCGCTGGGTGTTGGGTGAGGCTTCGGCGAAGCAGCTTCGCGGCGAGAGTATGCAGGACGTGATTTTTAACGGTGCGGCGACGCGCCGTCCTGCGCCGAGGGCTTCGGTGGAGCTGGTATTTGACAACAGCGACCACAGTTTGCAGGGGGCGTGGGGGCAGTATGCCGAGGTGAGCATCAAGCGGCAGCTGACGCGTCAGGGCGAATCGACTTATTTCATCAACAATCAGACCGTGCGCCGCCGCGACATTACCGATTTATTTTTGGGTACGGGCGTGGGCGCGCGCGGTTATGCCGTTATCGAGCAGGGGATGATTTCGCGCATCATCGAAGCGCGGCCGGAGGAATTGCGCGCCTATATCGAGGAGGCGGCAGGTGTGTCCAAATATAAGGAACGCCGCAAGGAGACGGAAGGCCGTCTGAAAGACACGCGCGAGCATTTGCAGCGTTTGGGCGATTTGCAGAACGAGTTGGCGCGTCAGGTGGAAAAGCTGGAGAAACAGGCGGAAACCGCCGAACGCTACAAATCCCTGACCGCGCAGTTGAACCAACAACAGGATTTGCTCGATTACGCCCAATGGCAGCAATCGCTTGCCGCCGCCGACAAAGCGACCGCGCAGCATCAGTCTTTGCAGGCGCAGCAGGACGAAACCGCCGCGCAGGTTCAGGCGTTAAACGACGAAGTACATGCCTTGCAGACCGCCGAACAGTCGCAGCAGCAGGCGGTGCACGAATTGGGCAACAAACGCGGCGTGTTGCGCGAGCAGATAGCCCGTTTGGAAGAGCAAATCCGCCACCGGCAAAACCTGCACCAACGCATTGAACGCGACAAGCAGGCGGCGCAGGCGCAGTTGCAGCGCATCCATCAGGAGCAGCAGCAAATCCGCGTGCAGCTGGAAGAAAACGAGTCGCAGGTCGAAGAAAAGCAAACCGAATTGGCGGAATGGGCGATGCAGGTTGCCGAACACGAAGAGCGTCTGCCCGAATTGGAAGAGGCCCAAGCCACGCTCAATGCCGCCTTCCAAACCCAGCAGGACGAGGCAAACCGCATCCGCCGAGAACTGGCGTTGAAGCAGCAGCAGCTTGCCCATGCCGAACAAACCGTTGCCAAGCACGAAGAGCGCAAAGGCCGTCTGAAACAGGAAAACCAAGCCCTGAACCTGCCCGACGAAGCCGAAACCGCCGCCGCGCAGGAAGCCGCCGCCCTGTTGCAAAACCGGCAAGAGCATTACGAAGAACAAATCATCGCCGCCGAAGAAGCCTTACACGCCGCCCGCGAGGCGTTTCAGACGGCCTCAAACCGCTTCCAAAGCCTGAAGCAGCAACACATCACCTTGCAGGCGCAGCAGCAGGCGTTGTCGCAAATCCTGTCGCAACAGCAGGAAGCCGCCGACTTCTGGCAGGCAAGCGACCACGCCGCCGCGCCGCAACTGTGGCAACACATCACCGCGCCCGCCGAGTGGCAGCACGCCTTGTCCGTCATCCTTGCCGAACGCCTGCACGCCCGCGCCGTGCCGCACGGCTTCGTACCGCCCGAACCTTTGCCGCAGGGGCAGGCGGCATGGCTTTCAGACGGCCTCTCCGGCGGCATCAAAAAATCCCTGCCCGTACAGGCATTGCTGAACCAAATCCAAGCGCAGCCGCCGTTTCAGACGGCATTGCACCACTGGCTCGACGGCGTATTGTGCGCGCCCGATTTGAGCTACGCCCTCGCGCATCAAAACGATTTGGGTGCACATCAAATCTGGCTCACGCCCGAAGGTCATCAGGTCGATAAAGTCAGCGTCCTGCTCTATGCCAAGCCCGCGCAGGAAAGCCTGATTACCCAAAAAGCGCACCTCGACGGCATCGCATCCGAACTGGACAACCTAGCCCCCGAACTCTCCGCCGACGAAGCCGCGTTCAAACAGGCGGAAGCCGCCGTGCGCTCGTCCGAAGTGCAGCACAAAAACCTGATGCAGCAACAACAGCAGCACACGCGCCAATACAGTCAGGCGCAGCAACGCGCCGCCGAACTTCTGGCGCGCACCAACCAAGGGCAAATCCGCCGCGAACACATCGCCCGTGAACTGGCGCAGTTGGCAGAAGAGCAAACCGTGTTGCAACACACGTCCGACGGGCTTTCAGACGACATCGCCACTTTGCAGGAAGCCGCCGCCGAACTCGAACACCAACAGCAAACCACCGCGCACAGCCGCCAAGAGCAGCAAGGTCGTCTGAAACAGGCGCAGCTTGCCCTGTTGGAAGCCAACCGCCAATACGGGCTTGCCGAAGTCGCCGTTCACAAGCTCAACCAGCAAAAACAAAACTACCAACAGCAAATTGCCCAGCTCGAACAGCAAACCCTCGACTGGCAGGAACGCCAGCAAGAGCTTGCCCTAGCCTATGAAACCGAGTTCCAAAACGACGAGCAGCACATAAAACTCGACGAGTTGACCGAAGCCGTACAAACTTTGGATGAAGAATACATCGCCGTGCAGGAAAAACTCGCGCAGATTCAGGCGCAGGGCAGGGAACAATACGCCCGCGTACAAACCCTGCAAACCCAGTTGCCACAGCTTCAGGCAGCCACCCAAACCGCCCTGTTGCAACAACAGGAAGCCCTGATCAACGCCAAACGCTACCATCAAAACCTGACCGAACGCGCCGCCGATTTGGATGCGCTCGAAGCGTTGGCGAAAGAATCGCCGAAAGTATTGAACAGCAGCATCGGCAGCCTCTCGCAACAAATCGAAGCCCTCGGCGCGGTCAACCTCGCCGCCCTGCAAGAACTCGAAGAAGCGCGCGAACGCGACGGCTACTACCGCAGCCAAAGCGAAGACGTGCAGGCAGCCATCACCATTTTGGAAGAAGCCATCGCCCAAATCGACGACAAAACCAAAGCGCGTTTCAAAGAAACCTTCGACGCCGTCAACGGCAAAGTCCAAACCTTCTTCCCGACCCTGTTCGGCGGCGGCGAAGCCACCCTCAAAATGATAGGCGACGACCTACTGACCGCCGGCGTGTCTATCATGGCGCGCCCGCCCGGCAAGAAAAATAGCACCATCCACCTCCTTTCCGGCGGCGAAAAAGCCCTTACCGCGATGAGCCTCGTGTTCGCCCTGTTCAGCCTCAACCCCGCTCCGTTCTGTCTTTTGGACGAAGTCGACGCTCCGCTAGACGATGCCAACACTTCGCGTTTCTGCAACCTGGTCAAAGAAATGTCGGCGCAAACCCAGTTTCTCTACATCTCCCACAACCGCCTGACCATGGAAATGGCAGAGCAGCTGGTCGGCGTAACCATGCAGGAAAAAGGCGTATCGCGCGTCGTCGCCGTGGACATCAAGCAGGCGTTGGAAATGGCGGAAGCCGTTTGAACGGGTTGCAGAACGGCTGAATCTTGCCGTTCTTAATGACGTGTTGCGATACGGGTTTTCAGACGGTATTTCAAACAGAACAGATTAAAATCAAATCCAAATCCATAAAAAATGCCGTCTGAACAGCGTTCAGACGGCATTTCGATGTGTATCGCCACGTCAAATCAGTGGTGGTGGCCGCAGCCGCATTCTTTTTTCATATCGATTACCATACGACCGGTGATTTTGCCTTCGCGCATTTCTTGGAAAATGGCGGGTGCTTCATCCAAAGCACGCAGTTGGACTTTCGGCACAACCAAACCTTCCGCGCCGAATTGGAAGGCTTCTTCCAAATCTTTGCGCGTGCCGACCAAAGAGCCGACCACTTCGATGCCGTCCAAAACCAAACGCGGGATGGACAAATCCATCGATTCCGGCGGCAGCCCGATGGCAACCACACGTCCGCCTGCGCGGACGCAATTCACGGCAGAGTTGAATGCGGCAGCAGATACGGCGGTTACGACCGCAGCGTGTGCGCCGCCGGTTTTTTCCTGAATCACTTTGGCAGCGTCTTCTTTGGCGGCGTTGACAACCAAATCCGCGCCGGTTTCTTTGGCAAACGCCAGTTTGTCGTCGTTGATGTCGATGGCGACAACGTGCGCGCCGAATACTTTTTTCGCGTATTGGACCCCCAAGTTGCCCAAACCGCCCGCGCCGTAGATGGCAATCCACTGTCCCGGACGAACGCCGGAAACTTTAATGGCTTTATAAGTGGTCACGCCGGCACAAGTAATGCTCGAAGCTTGCGCAGGATCCAAACCTTCAGGGACTTTGACCGCGTAATCGGCACTCACGATGCAGTGGGTCGCCATACCGCCGTCGGCGGTGTAGCCCGCGTTCAATACAGAGCGGCACAGGGTTTCGCGGCCGGTATTGCAGTATTCGCACGAGCCGCAGCTTTGGAACAGCCAGGCGATGCTGACGCGGTCGCCGACTTTCAGATTTTTCACACCGTCGGCAACTTCTTTAACCAAACCGATGCCCTCGTGTCCCAGCACGCGGCCCGGTTTTTCGCCGTAGTCGCCTGCCGCAACGTGCAGGTCGGTGTGGCACACGCCGCAATATTCGACTTCGACCAACGCCTCGCCGTATTCCAACGGGCGAACCTCGCGTTCGACTATTTCCACATCGCCCGCTACATTTTTATTCACAACAACTGCCTGCATTTTCATGATTGCGCTCCTTAGTTACGGCAAAAAAACCTGTAAACGGAATGTTGTCCGATATAAGGGTAAGCATACGCTTCCGCATCTCACAGGTCAAGTGGTATGTTGTTGAAAAATATGGGTTATATGTTATACTATAACAGCTTGGAAAGGCGCGGCATCGGGGCGGTTGCCGGATGAGGGGCGGCAGGTTTCAAGTTTGAAAAACCGGACGGCAAACCCGTAAAGATACCGTCTGAAGCTGTGTCCGGACGGCATCTTTACGGGTTTGCGGGCTTCGGCGGAGGATTAGTCGAAGCCGGGGCAGGATTGGTTTGTACCGGAAGCGGCAATGGTACCGCCGTCGTTGAGCGTAACGAAGCAGGTTTCGCCGTCGTTGGTGGTGGGATTGGGCGTTGCCTTAAGGGTAAAATGGTCGGGGCTGACTTCGCTTAAAGTGATATCGAAATATTCGTTTTGTTTCAGTTTGTTTTTGTCGTAGGTTTTAAACGTCCCTTTTTGGCGGTAGTAACGTTCCATGGTCTGCGCGTTGTGCAGCAGGGTCGTCCTGACTTCCGACAGGCGGACGCGCCGGATGTAGGTTTTATAGGAAGGGTAGGTGATGAGCGTCAGGATGCCGAGGATGGCGACGGCAATCATCAGCTCGAGCAGCGTAAAGCCTTTTTGAACGTTTTTCATAGCAATGTGTTTCCATTTGTTTGTCGGTCGACGGCATTATAACGCCGTATCGGAAATGGCGGAATATGTAAACGGATTGAAATTTTCGGGAAAGCAGATTGTATAAGCCATTTAAAACAAATGGTTATTTTTATTGTCGGCAGTTTGCCGCCTTGGATGGGGCAGGGACTTGCGGTAGAATCCGCTTCCGATTTATGGGATTGACGCATACAGAGAATTGAAAACATGGCAAAAATGATGAAATGGGCGGCTGTTGCGGCGGTCGTGGCGGCAGCGGTTTGGGGCGGATGGTCTTATCTGAAGCCCGAGCCGCAGGCTGCTTATATTACGGAAACGGTCAGGCGCGGCGACATCAGCCGGACGGTTTCTGCAACAGGGGAGATTTCGCCGTCCAACCTGGTATCGGTCGGCGCACAGGCATCGGGGCAGATTAAGAAACTTTATGTCAAACTCGGGCAACAGGTTAAAAAGGGCGATTTGATTGCGGAAATCAATTCGACCTCGCAGACCAATACGCTCAATACGGAAAAATCCAAGTTGGAAACGTATCAGGCGAAGCTGGTGTCGGCACAGATTGCATTGGGCAGTGCGGAGAAGAAATATAAGCGTCAGGCGGCGTTATGGAAGGAAAACGCGACTTCCAAAGAGGATTTGGAAAGCGCGCAGGATGCGTTTGCCGCCGCCAAAGCCAATGTTGCCGAGCTGAAGGCTTTAATCAGACAGAGCAAAATTTCCATCAATACCGCCGAGTCGGAATTGGGCTACACGCGCATTACCGCAACGATGGACGGCACGGTGGTGGCGATTCTCGTGGAAGAGGGGCAGACTGTGAACGCGGCGCAGTCTACGCCGACGATTGTCCAATTGGCGAATCTGGATATGATGTTGAACAAAATGCAGATTGCCGAGGGCGATATTACCAAGGTGAAGGCGGGGCAGGATATTTCGTTTACGATTTTGTCCGAACCGGATACGCCGATTAAGGCGAAGCTCGACAGCGTCGACCCCGGGCTGACCACGATGTCGTCGGGCGGCTACAACAGCAGTACGGATACGGCTTCCAATGCGGTCTACTATTATGCCCGTTCGTTTGTGCCGAATCCGGACGGCAAACTCGCCACGGGGATGACGACGCAGAATACGGTTGAAATCGACGGCGTGAAAAATGTGCTGATTATTCCGTCGCTGACCGTGAAAAATCGCGGCGGCAAGGCGTTTGTGCGCGTGTTGGGTGCGGACGGCAAGGCGGCGGAACGCGAAATCCGGACCGGTATGAGAGACAGTATGAATACCGAAGTAAAAAGCGGGTTGAAAGAGGGGGACAAAGTGGTCATCTCCGAAATAACCGCCGCCGAGCAACAGGAAAGCGGCGAACGCGCCCTAGGCGGCCCGCCGCGCCGATAAACGAATATGCCGTCTGAACACGGAAACGGTTTCAGACGGCATTTGTTATTGATTTACGGAATATTATGAGCTTGATCGAATGTAAAAACATCAACCGCTATTTCGGCAGCGGCGAGAACCGCGTCCATATTTTGAAAGACATCAGCCTGTCGATAGAGAAGGGCGATTTTGTCGCCATCATCGGGCAGTCCGGTTCGGGCAAGTCCACGCTGATGAACATACTCGGCTGTTTGGATACCGCCGGTTCCGGTTCGTACCGAATCGACGGCATCGAAACTGCCAAAATGCAGCCTGACGAGCTGGCGGCATTGCGCCGCGAACGCTTCGGTTTCATCTTCCAACGCTACAACCTCTTAAGCTCGCTGACCGCAAGGGATAACGTCGCGCTGCCAGCCGTCTATATGGGCGCGGGCGGCAAAGAGCGTTCCGCGCGGGCGGACAAACTCTTGCAGGATTTGGGTTTGGCAAGCAAAGAGGGCAACAAGCCCGGCGAACTCTCGGGCGGACAGCAGCAGCGCGTCTCCATCGCCCGCGCCCTGATGAACGGCGGAGAAATCATCTTCGCCGACGAGCCGACCGGCGCGCTCGATACCGCCAGCGGCAAAAACGTGATGGAAATCATCCATAAGCTGCACGAAGCCGGGCATACCGTCATTATGGTCACGCACGACCCCGGCATCGCCGCCAATGCCAACCGCGTCATCGAAATTCGGGACGGCGAAATCATTTCCGACACCTCGAAAAATCCCGAAATCCCCGCAAGCAATGTCGGGAGGATTCGGGAAAAAGCCTCGTGGTCGTTTTATTACGACCAGTTTGTCGAAGCCTTCAGAATGTCGGTGCAAGCAGTATTGGCGCACAAAATGCGTTCGCTTCTGACGATGCTCGGCATCATCATCGGTATCGCTTCGGTTGTCTCCGTCGTCGCATTGGGCAACGGTTCGCAGAAAAAAATCCTTGAAGACATCAGTTCGATAGGGACGAACACCATCAGCATCTTCCCGGGGCGCGGCTTCGGCGACAGGCGCAGCGGCAGGATTAAAACCCTGACCATAGACGACGCAAAAATCATCGCCAAACAAAGCTACGTTGCTTCCGCCACGCCCATGACTTCGAGCGGCGGCACGCTGACTTACCGCAACACCGACCTGACCGCCTCGCTTTACGGCGTGGGCGAACAATATTTCGACGTGCGCGGACTGAAGCTGGAAACGGGGCGGCTGTTTGACGAAAACGATGTGAAAGAAGACGCGCAGGTCGTCGTCATCGACCAAAATGTCAAAGACAAACTCTTTGCGGACTCGGATCCGTTGGGTAAAACCATTTTGTTCAGGAAACGCCCCTTGACCGTCATCGGCGTGATGAAAAAAGACGAAAACGCTTTCGGCAATTCCGACGTGCTGATGCTTTGGTCGCCCTATACGACGGTGATGCACCAAATCACAGGCGAGAGCCACACCAACTCCATCACCGTCAAAATCAAAGACAATGCCAATACCCAGGTTGCCGAAAAAGGGCTGACCGATCTGCTCAAAGCGCGGCACGGCACGGAAGATTTCTTCATGAACAACAGCGACAGCATCAGGCAGATAGTCGAAAGCACCACCGGTACGATGAAGCTGCTGATTTCCTCCATCGCCCTGATTTCATTGGTAGTCGGCGGCATCGGCGTGATGAACATCATGCTGGTGTCCGTTACCGAGCGCACCAAAGAAATCGGCATACGGATGGCAATCGGCGCGCGGCGCGGCAATATTTTGCAGCAGTTTTTGATTGAGGCGGTGTTAATCTGCGTCATCGGCGGTTTGGTCGGCGTGGGTTTGTCCGCCGCCGTCAGCCTCGTGTTCAATCATTTTGTAACCGACTTCCCGATGGACATTTCGGCGGCATCCGTTATCGGGGCGGTCGCCTGCTCGACCGGAATCGGCATCGCGTTCGGCTTTATGCCTGCCAATAAAGCAGCCAAACTCAATCCGATAGACGCATTGGCGCAGGATTGAGGTTGGCACAAAGATGCCGTTTGAAGCTGCCGGACCGGTCATTTTGGAGCAGAAACTTATCGGACAAAACGGTTTCTTAGATTCTACGTTCTAGATTCCCACTTGCGTGGGAATGACGGCGGCGGGGGTTCGATGATTGCACACAACGCTCGAGTCCCGTCATTCCCGTAAAGACGGGAATTCGGTTCGTTCGGCTTTGCTTGTTTCGGATAAATCACGGTAACTCAATATTCCAGATTCCCGCCCGCGTGGGAACGGCGGCGGGGCTTCGTATTGTTCAATTTATTATTTTCAATCATTCAATGGGTTAGGATGTGTTTGTTGGCTTGCTAACTTTCAGGGCGGATTGGTTTTCAGGCGGCATTTCCCGCAAAAAAGGCTTGGAATTTTCCAAGCCTTTTTTGCGGATGGATTATTGATTTTTGCGGATGATTTCCTCCAGTTGGGGCATCGGGCTGTAGCCGCTTTGGCTGCGCCCGTTGGGGAAGACGAGGGTCGGCGTGCCGTTGAAGCCGAATTGTTCGCCCAAGGAAGTGGTTTCCGCGACGGGATTGTCGCAGATGCTGCCGCCGACCGGGAATTTGCCTTTACGCATCCAATCCGTCCACGCTTTGGCGCGGTCGGGCTGACACCATAAGATTTGCGCCTTGCGCGCGGCATCAGGGTGCAGGCCGGCAATGGGCATCATAAAGCTGTAAACCGTCACGTCGGTCATTTTTTCAAACTCGTGTTCCAAGCGTTTGCAGAACGGACAATCGGGGTCGGAAAAGACGGCGACTTTCAGCTTGCCGTTGCCGCGCACTTCTTTGATGGCTTTGTCCAAAGGCAGGGAGGCGAAGTCGATTTTGTTCAAATCGGCGGCGCGTTCTTCGGTCAGGTTTTTGCGCGTGTCGATGTTGATGAGTTCGCCGACGAACATATAGCCGCCTTCGGCATCGGTGTAGATAATCTGCCTGCCGCTGACGACGACTTCGTAAATGCCTTTGACCGGTGTTTCGCTGACGCTCAACACTTTCAAATCTTGGGCGGAATAGGTTTTTTCCAAACGCGCTTTCAAAGAGGCGGCAACGGATTTGCCGGCGGACTCGGCTTTGACGGCGGGTTCGGCGTTGGCATTGGAAACGGGCGTTTGCCCGCAAGCCAGCAGTGGGAGGACGGTAAAGGGGGTCAAGATTTTGATTAACTTGGTTTTCATATAAAGATGATTGCGCGTGTTGGAAAAGCGGAATTGTATCAAATCTCTGTTGCGCCTGCATTGCGCCTAGGCTCAATTTATCGTCTGAAAATAGCTTCCGCCTGTTAAAATACGCAAAAAAATGATTTGCCTGCCTGTATGATCTACCACCGCATCGCCGTAAACGTGCCGCTTTCAGACGGCCTTTTGACTTATTCCCATTCCGATCCGCTTCCTCCGGGAACGCGGGTGCTTGTGCCTTTCCGCAATAAAACCGTGGTCGGGATGGTGTGGGAAACGGATATTGCGCCGGATATGGATACGGCGCGGATTTTGAGCGTTCGGACGGCCTTTTCGGACGAGCCGCTGCTGCCCGAAAGCTGGCGTGATTTGTTGGCGTTTACGTCGCGTTATTACCACTATCCGACCGGGCAGGCAGTATTTGCCGCATTGCCGCAAGGTTTGAAGGAAACGCGCGCGGTGGAAATGCCGCAGCCGCCGTTGTTTTACGCGCTGAACGAAGCGGGCAGGGCACAAACGCCGCCGCCGGCGCGGTTCAACAAAAAAGCGGCTCTGTGGGACGCGCTGCTGTCGGGCGGGATGACGATGGCGGCGTTGAAGCAGGTGAACGCGCAGGCGGCGAAATTAATCGAA
Organism: Neisseria sp. HMSC070F02; assembly: GCF_001814225.1. Classification (NCBI taxonomy): domain Bacteria; kingdom Pseudomonadati; phylum Pseudomonadota; class Betaproteobacteria; order Neisseriales; family Neisseriaceae; genus Neisseria; species Neisseria sp. HMSC070F02. The sequence continues at coordinate 44,449 of NZ_KV815335.1, forward strand.
GATTGGGCGGAGCAGGGCTGGATCGAAACGACGGAAGCGGCGAAGCCCATTTTAAGGTCGTACCACGGGCAGGCTTCGCACGCCGGATTTGTGTTGAACGCCGGCCAGCGGCAGGCTTCCGATGAGATTCAGACGGCATTGGGACGATTTCAGCCGTTTTTGCTGTACGGCATCACCGGCAGCGGCAAGACCGAGGTGTATTTTGATGCGATGGCGAAAGTGTTGGCGCAGGGGCGGCAGGTGTTGTTTCTGTTGCCCGAAATTAATCTTACGCCGCAGCTTTTGAAGCGGGTGGAAAACCGTTTTGCCGACGTGCCGACCGCCGTGTTGCACAGCCGGATGGCGGCAGGCAGGCGAACGCAGGATTATCTGCGCGCGATGTCGGGGCAGGCGAAGCTGGTGATCGGCACGCGGCTGGCGGTGTTCACGCCGATGGATGATGTCGGGCTGATTGTGGTCGATGAGGAACACGACGGCTCGTTCAAACAGGACAACGAATTGCGCTACCACGCCCGCGATTTGGCGGTGTGGCGTGCGAAGCAGGGCGGCTGTCCCGTCGTGTTGGGCAGCGCGACCCCAAGCTTGGAGAGCTGGCACAAGGCGCAAAGCGGCGCGTACCGCCTCTTGCAACTGACCGAACGCGCCCATACCGCCGCGCAACTGCCGCAAGTGGACATCCTCAACGTAGACCGTCTGAAACTTGACAACGGCTTCTCGCCGCAAGCCTTGCAACTTTTGAAGCAGAACTTTGAAGCGGGCGGTATGTCGCTGGTGTACCTCAACCGTCGCGGCTTCGCGCCCGCGCTGTTTTGCGGCGACTGCGGCCATACCTTCGGCTGCCCGAACTGCTCCGCCAAAATGGTGTTGCACCAACGCGCCCGCCAACTGCGCTGCCACCACTGCGACCACCGCGAACCCATCCCGTTCAAATGCCCCGACTGCGGCAACCAAGACCTGACCGCCGTCGGACACGGCACGCAGCGCGTCGAAGAAACCCTGCGCGCCTTCCTGCCCAAGGCAGCCGTTGTCCGCGTCGACAGGGACAGCACGGCGCACAAAAACGACTGGGCGGATTTGTACCGCCGCATCGCCGACAACAAAATCGACATTTTGGTCGGCACGCAGATGCTCGCCAAAGGGCATGATTTCGCGCGGCTCAACCTCGTTATCGTGTTGAACGCTGACGGCAGCCTGTACAGCGCGGACTTTCGCGCCCCGGAAAGGCTGTTCGCCGAGCTGATGCAGGTGTCCGGCAGGGCGGGGCGCGCCGACAAACCCGGCAAGGTGTTGATACAGACCCAACTGCCCGAACATCCCGTCTTCGCCGCCGTCAAAGCGCAGGATTATGCCGTGTTTGCCGAAAACGAATTGAACGAACGGCAAATGTTCGCCATGCCGCCCTTCGGTTTTCAGACCGCCGTCCGCGCGGACGCGCCGCGTGTTGCCGATGCGCTGGAATTTCTCAATGCCGCCAAAGAAACCCTCGCCCCGCTGTTGCCCGCAAGCGTTTCCCAGTTTGGCGCCGCCCCCATGCTGATGGTGCGCCTCGCCGAACGCGAACGCGCGCAAATTTTCCTCGAATCTCCGTCCCGACAGGATTTGCACCGTGCCGTGAGTTTGTGGGTGCAGGTGTTGCAGCAAAACCGCGACGGCAAAATTAGATGGTCGGTGGATGTCGATCCGCAGGAGGCTTGATTATCGGCAATCCGATGCCGTCTGAAACCGTTTCAGACGGCATTTTTATTCAGGGTCGCCCGTAAACGCATTCGCCCGAAAAATCGGTACGAACGTCAGCAGGTAAAGCACGAACACGGCGGCGGTCAGAATCGCAGGAACGGTGATGAAGAATATCGGGTTCACGTTCATCAAGAAAGTGCGCGAGACGGCGGCCATAAAGAGCAGGAGGACGGCGATGCGGCAGAGTTTCGGGTAGTCGAGCTTGGTAAAGCCGCTGTGCCACAGTCCGGCGGTCAGCCACACCATCATCACGCCGCCCATCATGTCGCCGAGGGTAATCAGGTGCAGGGGCGCGGAGGCGGGCAGGTTTTGCAGTTTCGCCGCACCTGTCCACAAATAGCCTGCGGCGGCAAAAAGCTGGAGCAGGTAATAAGTGCGGACGTAGTGTTTGCGCAGGAGTTCGTGATGGTGCAGTTCGCGCAGCTTGGCGAGCAGGATGAAACCGACGGCAAGCGCGGTAAAACCGGCGGTTTGCGCAGGCAGCCAAAGTTCGGCGGCGGTGTGCAGCAGCAGGAAGGTGATGGCGATGTTTTTATAGACGATGTTGGGGATGAATACGGGGTCTTTCAGACGGCATTCTTTAAGGGCTTCCGCGCCCAGCAAAACACTCACACGTATGGAAACAAACATCACCGCAGCCATATTTAAATGCACTTGCGCGCGCAACAGGTTCAAGTCGCCGGTTGCCGCGTATGCCGTCTGAAAAACGGTGAACGCGGCAAGCAGCATCAGCAGGGCGAAGTTATCCGTGTTGCGGGCCAGCCAAATCAACCGGGCGCAGAACAGCAGCAACACCAGCCAATAGGAGGCGACGAAAAACGAGGCAGTTTGCGGCGAAAAGGGCAGTATAGCGGATGCGGCGAGCAATAATGCCGCCATCAAAGTCGCGACAGGTTTCAGGTTACCCGAAAAAAACCGTCCAGTCCAACAAAGCCGCAGTCAGGAAACCACCATATGCCGCAGGTAGCATGAGTTCTAAGAAGATTTGGCGGTGCAGGACGACGGCACCGGGGCTGATGAAAAACACCAACGCGCCGAGTATGGCAAGTACCGCCGCACCGACGAAAAACGGCCGCATAGCAACTGTATTTTTCACCCCGTCGGGCAAAAA
>NZ_KV815336.1:0-8468 GCF_001814225.1 Neisseria sp. HMSC070F02
TTTGGGCTTATTCAAATTAGGGACACGCCCTAGGTTATATTATGGAAGTAAAAAAAATATCTTCTTTTATCATCTGCGGTTTGGTACTTATTACGCTGACGGCATGTGGAGCCATTCCTTCCTCAGGTCCAAGTGCTAAAAAGATTGTCTCCTTAGGGCAACAGTCCGAAGCTCAAATTCCTGAAGTGGAGTTGATTGACGTCAATCATGCTGTGGCGCAGTCTTTGTATAAAGCTCAGATGAATCAGTCTTTTACCCAGTTTGGCGATGGTTATGCTTCTACCGGTACGCTAAATATTGGTGATGTATTGGATATTATGATTTGGGAAGCGCCGCCGGCGGTATTGTTTGGCGGTGGGCTTTCTTCGATGGGCTCGGGTAGTGCACAGCAAACCAAGTTGCCGGAGCAGTTGGTCACGGCACGTGGTACGGTTTCTGTGCCGTTTGTTGGCGATATTTCGGTGGTCGGTAAAACGCCTGGTCAGGTTCAGGAAATTATTAAAGGCCGCCTGAAAAAAATGGCCAATCAGCCGCAAGTGATGGTGCGCTTGGTGCAGAATAATGCGGCAAATGTATCGGTGATTCGCGCAGGCAATAGTGTGCGTATGCCGTTGACGGCAGCCGGTGAGCGTGTGTTGGATGCGGTGGCTGCGGTAGGTGGTTCAACGGCAAATGTGCAGGATACGAATGTGCAGCTGACACGTGGCAATGTAGTACGAACTGTTGCCTTGGAAGATTTAGTTGCAAATCCGCGACAAAATATTTTGCTGCGTCGCGGTGATGTGGTTACCATGATTACCAATCCCTATACCTTTACGTCTATGGGTGCGGTGGGGAGAACACAAGAAATCGGTTTTTCAGCCAGAGGCTTATCGCTTTCTGAAGCCATTGGCCGTATGGGCGGTTTGCAAGACCGCCGTTCTGATGCGCGTGGTGTGTTTGTGTTCCGCTATACGCCATTGGTGGAATTGCCGGCAGAACGTCAGGATAAATGGATTGCTCAAGGTTATGGCAGTGAGGCAGAGATTCCAACGGTATATCGTGTGAATATGGCTGATGCGCATTCGCTATTTTCTATGCAGCGCTTTCCTGTGAAGAATAAAGATGTATTGTATGTGTCGAATGCGCCGTTGGCTGAAGTGCAGAAATTCTTGTCGTTTGTGTTCTCGCCGGTTACCAGTGGCGCGAACAGTATTAATAATTTAACTAATTAATGTGAGTAATTAAGATGTCTGAGCAACTTCCTGTGGCAGTTGCCACTGAAACCAAAGCCGAGCGTAAAAAGCCGAAAAAGAAAAGTTGGATTAAAAAGCTAAGCCCTTTATTTTGGGTAACGGTGATTATCCCTACGGTAATTTCGTTGGTGTATTTCGGCTTCTTCGCTTCCGATCGTTTTACGTCGCAATCGAGCTTTGTGGTGCGCTCGCCTAAAAGCCAATCTTCTCTCAATGGCCTGGGTGCCATTTTGCAGGGCACAGGTTTTGCCCGTGCGCAAGATGATATTTACACGGTTGGGGAGTATATGCGTTCGCGCTCGTCTTTGGATGAACTGCGTAAAATCTTGCCGGTGCGTGAATTTTATGAAACTAAGGGCGATGTATTTAGCCGATTTAATGGTTTTGGATTCCGTGGTGAGGAAGAGGCTTTTTATCAATACTATAAAGATAAGCTGAACATTAATTTTGATGCGATTTCAGGTATCTCTACGCTTAACGTTACATCATTTGATGCGCTTGAATCTAAGAAAATCAATGAAGCTTTGTTAAAACAGGGCGAAGCATTGATTAACCAGCTGAATGATCGTGCGCGCTCTGATACAGTGCGTTATGCGGAAGAAGTGGTGAAAACTGCTGAAGAGCGTGTGAAAGAAACTTCACAGAATCTGACTAATTACCGCATTTCTAATGGTGTTTTTGACTTGAAAGCGCAATCAGAGGTACAGATGGGCTTGGTATCCAAGCTGCAAGATGAGTTGATTGTGATTCAAACCCAGCTTGATCAGGTGAAAGCAGTTACGCCAGAAAACCCGCAAATTCCAGGTTTGCAGGCACGTGAGAAGAGCTTACGCAAAGAAATTAACCAACAGTTACGTGCCATTTCGGGTGGTGGGCAATCATCATTATCAAATCAAGCAGCTGATTATCAGCGCGTTTATTTGGAAAATCAATTAGCTGAGCAGCAATTGGCAGCGGCCATGACTTCTCTGGAAAGCGCTAAAGCTGAAGCTGATCGCCAGCAGCTTTATTTAGAAGTGATTTCTCAGCCGAGCCTGCCGGATTTGGCGCATGAACCTAAACGGTTATACAACATTGTTGCCACTCTGATTATCGGCTTGATGGTTTATGGTATTTTGAGCCTGTTGACTGCCAGCATTCGTGAGCATAAAAACTGATGAAAGCCTTGCATAAAACATCATTTTGGGAATCTTTGGCTATTCAAAGGCGCGTGATCGGCGCGCTTTTGATGCGGGAAATTATCACCCGTTACGGTCGCAATAATATTGGCTTTTTATGGCTGTTTGTTGAACCGTTGCTGATGACATTCGTTATTGTCTTGATGTGGAAATTTTTAAGGGCAGACCGATATTCAACTTTGAATATTGTGGCGTTTGCGATTACCGGTTATCCAATGATGATGATGTGGCGTAATGCCTCTAATCGATCAATTGGTGCCATTTCTGCTAATGCCAGCCTGCTTTATCACCGCAATGTAAGAGTTTTGGATACCATTTTGGCGCGCATGATTTTGGAAATTGCTGGTGCAACCATTGCGCAGATTGTGATTATGGCGGTATTGATTGCGATTGGCTGGATTGAAATGCCGGCAGATATGTTTTATATGCTGATGGCTTGGCTTTTGATGGCTTTTTTTGCGATTGGTTTGGGTTTGGTGATTTGTTCGATTGCCTTTAATTTCGAGCCGTTTGGCAAGATTTGGGGCACATTGACTTTTGTGATGATGCCGTTATCCGGTGCGTTCTTTTTTGTGCATAATTTGCCGCCCAAGGTACAAGAATATGCATTAATGATTCCGATGGTGCATGGCACAGAAATGTTCCGTGCCGGATATTTTGGCAGCGATGTAATTACCTATGAAAATCCTTGGTATATCGTATTGTGCAATCTGGTGTTGTTGTTGTTTGGCTTGGCGATGGTCAGTAAATTCAGTAAAGGAGTCGAGCCGCAATGATTTCGGTTGAACATGTTTCCAAGCAGTATCAAATGCGCGGCGGTATGCGGACGGTGTTAGACGATATCAATTTTTCGCTGCAAAAGGGTGAGAAAGTTGGTATTTTGGGTCGAAACGGTGCAGGTAAATCGACGTTGATCCGTTTGATTAGTGGTGTCGAGCCGCCTACCTCGGGCGAAATCAAGCGAACCATGAGTATTTCTTGGCCGCTGGCGTTTTCTGGTGCCTTCCAAGGAAGCCTGACCGGGATGGATAATCTGCGTTTTATCTGCCGGATTTATAATGTCGATATCGATTATGTGAAAGCGTTTACGGAAGAATTTTCGGAGCTGGGGCAATATTTGTATGAGCCGGTGAAACGCTATTCTTCAGGTATGAAAGCGCGTTTGGCTTTTGCGCTGTCGTTGGCGGTGGAGTTTGACTGTTACCTGATTGACGAAGTGATTGCAGTTGGTGACTCGCGTTTTGCCGATAAATGTAAGTACGAGTTGTTTGAAAAGCGCAAAGACCGTTCCATCATCTTGGTGTCGCACAGCCACAGCGCCATGAAGCAATATTGCGATAATGCGATGGTGCTGGAAAAAGGGCATATGTACCAGTTTGAAGATATGGACAAAGCCTACGAATATTATAATTCGCTGCCTTAAAGCGATTGTTTTTAAATCAGGCCGTCTGAAATTTCAGACGGCCTGTCCGTTGGAATTCTATTGATGAACATTACTCAAATTCTTTCCCAAGAACTCTCCGCGACTGCCGCGCAAATCACCGCCGCCGTCGAGCTTTTGGACGACGGCGCGACCGTGCCGTTTATCGCCCGCTACCGCAAGGAAGCGACGGGCGGGTTGGACGATACGCAGTTGCGCCGGCTTGCCGAGCGGCTGCAATATCTGCGCGAGTTGGAAGAGCGCAAAGCCGTTGTTTTAAAAAGCATTGAAGAGCAAGGCAAGCTTTCAGACGACCTCAGGGCGCAAATCGAAGCCGCCGATAACAAAACCGCGCTGGAAGACCTGTATCTGCCCTACAAACCCAAACGCCGCACCAAAGCGCAAATCGCGCGCGAACACGGTTTGCAGCCGCTGGCGGACGTGTTGCTTGCCGAGCAGTCGCAGGACGTGGAAGCCGCCGCACAAGGCTACCTGAACGAAAACGTCCCCGATGCCAAAGCCGCGTTGGACGGCGCGCGTGCGATTCTGATGGAGCAGTTTGCCGAAGACGCGGAACTCATCGGCACGCTGCGCGACAAGCTGTGGAACGAAGCCGAAATCCACGCGCAAGTTGTTGGAGGCAAAGAAACCGAAGGCGAAAAATTCAGCGATTATTTTGACCACCGCGAACCTATTCGTGCGATGCCCAGCCATCGTGCGCTGGCGGTTTTGCGCGGACGCAACGAAGGCGTGTTGAACATCGCGCTCAAATATCAGCCCGACGACACGCCGATTACGCAGCAAAGCGAATACGAGCAAATCATCGCCCGCCGCTTCAAAGTTTCAGACGGCCACAAATGGCTGCGCGACACCGTGCGCCTGACTTGGCGCGCGAAAATCTTTTTGTCGTTGGAACTTGAAGCTCTCAATCGTTTGAAAGAAGCCGCCGACACCGACGCGATTACCGTGTTCGCCCGCAATCTCAAAGACTTGCTGCTTGCTGCGCCCGCCGGACGGCTGACCACGCTGGGTCTCGACCCCGGCTACCGCAACGGCGTGAAATGCGCCGTGGTGGACGACACCGGCAAGCTGCTGGATACCGTCATCGTCTATTTGCATCAAGAAAACAATATGTTGGCAACGCTGTCGCGCCTGATTAAACAGCACGGCGTGAAGCTCATCGCCATCGGTAACGGCACCGCCAGCCGCGAAACCGACAAAATCGCGGGCGAACTGGTGCGCGGAATGCCGGAAATGGGGCTGCACAAAATCGTCGTTTCCGAAGCCGGCGCATCGATTTATTCCGCGTCCGAACTGGCGGCGCGCGAGTTCCCCGACTTGGACGTTTCCCTGCGCGGCGCGGTGTCCATCGCCCGCAGGCTACAAGACCCGCTTGCCGAGTTGGTCAAAATCGACCCCAAATCCATCGGCGTGGGACAGTATCAGCACGACGTGAACCAAAGCCAGCTCGCCAAATCGCTGGACGCGGTGGTCGAAGACTGCGTGAACGCCGTCGGCGTGGACGTGAACACCGCCTCCGCCCCGCTCTTGGCGCGAATTTCCGGTTTGAATCAAACCCTTGCCCAAAACATCGTTGCCTACCGCGATGAAAACGGCGCGTTCGACAGCCGCAAAAAATTGCTGAAAGTACCGCGTTTGGGCGAAAAAACCTTCGAGCAGGCGGCAGGCTTTTTGCGGATTAACGGCGGCAAAGAGCCGCTGGACGCGAGCGCGGTGCATCCCGAAGCCTATCCCGTCGTTGCCAAAATGCTGGCGCAACAAGGCATTACCGCCGCCGAACTCATCAGCAACCGCGAGCGCGTGAAGCAAATCAAAGCGTCCGACTTCACCGACGAACGCTTCGGCCTGCCGACCATTCTGGACATCCTGTCCGAGCTGGAAAAACCCGGCCGAGACCCGCGCGGCGCGTTTCAGACGGCATCGTTTGCCGAAGGCATCCACGAAATCAGCGACTTGCAAGTCGGTATGATACTCGAAGGCGTGGTTTCCAACGTCGCCAACTTCGGCGCGTTCGTGGACATCGGCGTCCATCAGGACGGCTTGGTGCACATCTCCGCCCTATCCAATAAATTCGTCCAAGACCCGCGCGAAGTCGTGAAAGCCGGCGACGTGGTGAAAGTGAAAGTGCTGGAAGTCGATGCCGCACGCAAACGCATCGCGCTGACCATGCGCTTGGATGACGAACCGGGCGGCGCAAAACATAAAATGCCGTCTGAAAACCGCAGCCGCGAACGGACAGCCGGCCGCAAACCCCAACGCAACGACCGCGCCCCAGCCAATTCGGCGATGGCGGATGCGTTTGCGAAGCTGAAGCGGTAAAATAATCGAAGAGTTTATGGATTTTGACTTATGCACACACCACTTACCTATATTGACCTTTTCTCAGGAGCAGGAGGCCTATCCTTGGGTTTTGAACAAGCCGGATTCCAACAATTGCTTTCTGTTGAAATGGAGTCTGATTATTGTCAGACTTACCGTACCAACTTCCCCCATCATCAATTACTGCAAAAAGATTTAACCACACTAACCGAACAAGATTTAATCAATTGTCTTAACGGACAAGCAGTTGATTTGATTATTGGAGGACCACCTTGTCAAGGTTTTAGTATGGCAGGAAAGATTGGACGGACATTTACAGATGACCCACGCAACCATTTATTTAAAGAGTTTGTCCGAATAGTTAAAATTGTCCAACCATATTTTTTTGTTATGGAAAATGTAGCGCGACTCTATACACACAATTCAGGTAAAACACGTATTGAGATTATTCAAGCATTTCAGAATATCGGTTATTCGGTGGAATGTAAGATACTGAGTGCAGCCGATTTCGGTGTTCCTCAGATACGTAGCCGAGTGATATTTATCGGGAGGAGGGATAAAGGCAAAATTTCCTTTCCCGAACCTTTGCAGATTTCCCATCAGACTGTTGGATCAGCAATAGGACATTTTCCAAAACTGGCTGCTGGCGAAAGCAATCCACACGTTGCAAATCATGAAGCTATGAATCATTCGGCACAAATGTTAGAAAAAATGGCATTTGTTAAAAATGGAGGTAACCGTAACGATATTCCTGAACCATTACGTCCGAAAACAGGTGATATCCGTAAATACATCCGTTACAACAGCAACAAAACCAGCCGTTTGTATTACAGGAGATATGCGCAAAGTTTTTCACTATGAACAGAATCGGGCGTTAACCGTTCGTGAATTAGCTGCCTTACAATCTTTCCCTGATAATTTTATTTTTTGCGGCAGCAAAATTGCCCAGCAGCAGGTTGGTAACGCCGTACCGCCTTTATTGGCAAAAGCTATTGCTGAAAGTATTTTAAAAATGAGTGAAAATGAATAAGCAATATCCGAAAATTAACTATATCGGTAATAAAGAGAAAATAGCTTCCTGGATTTGTGACCAGCTTCCGTCTGATGTAGATACAGTTGCAGATGTATTTAGTGGAGGCTGTTCCTTTGCCTACGAAGCCAAAAAACGCGGCTATCGTGTGATTACTAACGATATTTTGGCAATTAATTACCAAATTGCTTTAGCATTAATAGCAAACAACCATGAAACATTAAATGACGATGATGTCGCAATGATTTTTTCAGGCAGCCCGCATGCCGGTTTTATGAGTCAGCGTTATGCCGAAAAATTCTATTTTCACGATGAATACCAACAACTTGATTTGTAACGTAAAAATATAGGGAAACTGGATAACCAGTATAAACGCGCTTTGGCGTTTACTTTAATGCGTCGCGCCATGATACGTAAAATGCCCTATACGGAAGATATGCGCCCGGGCGATACCGCTAATCCTTATGGCGCATCCAAAGCGATGGTGGAACGGATGTTAACCGACATCCAAAAGGCCGATCCGCGTTGGAGCGTGATTTTGTTGCGCTATTTCAACCCGATTGGGGCGCACGAAAGCGGCTTGATCGGCGAACAGCCCAACGGTATTCCCAACAACCTTTTGCCCTATATCTGCCAAGTGGCTTCGGGCAGGCTGCCGCAACTGTCGGTATTCGGCGGCGATTATCCGACCCCCGACGGTACGGGAATGCGCGACTACATTCATGTGATGGATTTGGCAGAAGGGCATATCGCGGCAATGAAGGCAAAAGGCGGCGTTGCCGGCGTACATTTGTTCAACTTGGGTTCGGGGCGCGCCTATTCCGTTTTGGAAATCATCCGTGCCTTTGAAGCCGCATCCGGCTTAAATATTCCCTATCAAATCCAACCCCGACGCGCCGGAGACTTGGCGTGTTCCTTTGCCGACCCGTCCCATACCAAACAACAAACCGGCTGGGAAACCAAACGCGGCTTGCAGCAAATGATGGAAGATTCGTGGCGTTGGGTCAGCCGCAACCCCAACGGATATGGGGATTAAATGCAAACCGCAAACAAAAAAACCATCCTTGTTACCGGCGGTGCGGGCTTTATCGGTTCTGCCGTTGTCCGTCATATTATCCGAAACACCCAAGATTCCGTCGTCAACCTCGACAAACTGACCTACGCGGGCAATCTCGAATCGCTGACCGACATTGCCGATAATCCCCGCTATGCTTTTGAGCAAGTGGATATCTGCGACCGTGCGGCGCTGGATCGTGTGTTTGCCG
>NZ_KV815337.1:0-7882 GCF_001814225.1 Neisseria sp. HMSC070F02
CTGCGGCTTCGTCGCCTTATCCTGATTTTTGTTAATTCACTATATCGATTCTGTTCCCTTGCAGGCGGACGGCGGCGGCGGACGGTGGAAAAGCAGGTTTTCAAATGTCCGGTTTGGCGGCGCGCCGTCTGAAAACCGCTTATTTTCCTTTGCTGTTTCCGGCGGAGTCTTTTTTGTCCGAACCGGAGAAGCGGTCGAAACGTATGGTGTATGTCAGCTCGCCGCCCGACGAACGGCTGCCGATACGGGCAACCGCCTGTATGGCGCGGGTCAGCCGGTAAATCAGTTTGACGGACTGTTCCGCGCTGGAGATGCTGTATTCGTAGCCGATGTAGAGTTTGCCGGTCAGTTGTTTGCCGACGGTCAGCACCTGTTCGGCGGGGTTGAGTTCGCCGGTTTGCGCGTTGCGGCTGCGCTTGCTGGTAAAGCCCAAATCATCCACCAGCCCGATGCGGTCGTTGATTTGTCCGGCAAGCAATGCGCCGGCGGCTGCAGACAGGGCGGCATTGTCGCCGCTGCTGCCGCTGCCGGCGCGGTTGAGGATAAGCCAGGAGAGCTTGTCTTTTTCACTCATCGGTTCGTTTGCCGTCAGCGTAATGCGCGGGCTGTTGAGGCTGCCCAATATTTCCACGCCCGCACCGACGGGGGAAAGGCGGCGTTCGGCGCGGATGTTGAGGTTGGGGTCGTTGAGCGGGCCGACAAAGGAGACCGTGCCTTTGGTAATGTCCAAATCCTGCCCGTATGCCTTATAACGCCCTTTGATGACGCGGACCGTGCCCACGCCCCGCACGCTTCCGCCCGATTGGGCGGTCAGGGTCAGTTTGCCGCCTATGGTAACGTCCGCGCCGTAGCCGGCGAAGCGGATGCCGTCATTGAGGTCTAAAGTCAGGTTCATATTGACGGGGAGCGGTGCCGCCGCCTCTTTTTTGACTTCGCCCAATACGACGACATCGTCGCCGACGGACGGCATCGAGGATTTTTGCGAACCGAACAGCCCCTGATCCGTTTTAATCATCCCGGTAACGGATATGCCTTTTTGCGGCGAATAGCGCAGGCGGGTGTTGCCGGAAACCGTCAGGCGGCGGTTGGGGCGGGACAGGATGCGGTATTTGTCGAACACCGCGCCGATATCGACATCGGGTCCGCTGTTTTCCATACCGACCGTACCGGAGAGTTCCGCCGTCCCTTCGTGACGGAATTTCAGGCTGTCGATTACCCATTTCCTGCCTGCGATATGCGAACGCAGCGAACCGTTGTCCAAGATGATGCCTTGGGTTTGGTTGCGGTAATAGAGCTTGTCGCCGTTGATGCTGCCGCCCAAGTGCGGGTCGGCGATGCTGCCGCCGAGGGTTACGGCGGCATTCAGGCTGCCTTTGACGGTTTGTCCGACGGGCAGGAAGTTGCGGAATACTTCGGCATCGGCAACGGTCAGGTTGAGTTTCCCGCCCAGGGGCGAGGTACTGAAAGAATTACTTTGCCCGACGGTGATGTTGCCGTTGATTTTCCCGTAGTTGCTGCTGCCGTTGACGGCGGCATTGACGGACGGAGAGCCGACCCGTCCGCCGATTTGCGCGGCGGCATTCAGGCTGCCGGTAATGTTTTGCGCGGCGGCGGGCAGAAAGGGCTTCAATGCGCCCAAGTCGGGAAGGGAGGCGGTAATCCTGCCGCCGAGCGGTGCATTTGCCATATTGCCGCCGAAGGCGTTGCCGATGTCCAAATCGGCGTTAATCCGCCCGAAACGCGCGCCGCCGTCAAGCAGGATTCCGATACGGTCGTTTTGAAAGCGCGTTTTCAGGGAAAATGCGTTCAAACCCAAAGCCTGCCCGCCGGGCAATACGGCATCGCCGCTTTGCCGGCTGATATTGAGGTAGCCGCGCGCGTTGCGCCCGTAGGCGACATCCCAGTCGCCGTTTAAAACCAGATTGTGTTCGAAGGGCGGTTTGAAGAAATTGTGCAACTCGGCGATATGCAGACCGTGTGCGCCGCCTTTTGCCGATATGCCGGTTTTTTTATCCCAAGAAAAGTGTTGCAGGTTGAGGCTGCCGCCCATTGCCTGCCAATTTGCCGCACTTGCCGCCACGCGTTCCGCACCGGCTTCGAGCGTCATACGGTTTTGCAGCTTGAGGTTGAATGCGCCGCCGATGTCGAGGATGCCGATGCTGCCTTTCCATCGGGTAAGTTCCCTGTTGATGCCGCCTGAAGCGTCCAAATCGAATTTGAACGGTTTGCCATCCAGCGTCATGGCGGCGTGTGTGCGGATGCGGTGCTGCACGCCCGTGCCGTCCAGCATCAGGTCGGCGGTATCGACAACCGCCGCTCCGCCCGACAGCGAAAGGCGACTGCCTTTAATGTCGGCGCGTATCGGGCGGCTTGTGTCGGGCGAACCTTTGAGCGTGAAATCGAGCGAACGGATGTCTGCCGCCTTGCCGATGTGCAGGTTGCGCGCCGCGCCGGAAAGGTCGGTTTCAAAGGTTCGGATGCCACCGTCCAAATCGCCGGAAAGGTGTCCGCGTACATTTAAAGACCCCGCGAGTCCGAAACCGAAACGGGATAAATCGGGTGCGGTGATATTGAGGTTAAGCCGGTCGCCTTTTTTGCCGAAGCCGCCGTCTGTTTTAATAATGTTCCGCCCCAGCCGCAAATCGACGGCGGCACGCGGAAGGTGGCGGGACTCGTAAACAATGTCGGCACTGCCGGCAATCGGTACGCCGTTGAACGTGCCGGGTAAAAACCGCATTTTGCCTGTGAATTTCTCTTTTGCCAGTTCGCCGGCAAGGTTTATTGAGCCGTTGATATTGCCTGCCGGAAGTTGCGGATCGATGCGCGAAGGGTCGAATGCGCGGGAACGGATGTCCAGCTTGAGCAGGCGGTCTTTAAACAGCTCGAGATAGCCTTGCGCGGTCAGGCTGCCTTGCCCGGCGGCGATGTTGACGGTGTCGAGCACCAGTTTCCGCTGTCCGTTTGCGGGGTCGCTTGCAATGGCGAGGCTGCCGTCCGTGCGCGCCGTGCCGATGCCGAGTTGCCAAGAGATTTTGGGCGAGGCGGTCGTGCCACCGATGCCGATGCTGCCGTCCAACCTGCCTTTGAACGCGGTTTGCAGTACGTCTTCCGCGCCGACGGAGTTGATGCCTATATTTAAATCGAGGATGTCTTTTTCGGTGTCGATTTTGCCCGACAGCCTGATGCCGCCCCGTCCGAGCAGGGCGACGGACGTATTGCCGATATGCACCGTGCCGTCCTGCCGGATGACAAAGTTGCCTAAAACCTGACGGACGGGGATGCCGTTGCGGTCGGCAAAACCGGCTTTAGTGTTTTCCAAATCGAGCGAGCCTTCCAGCGCGATGCCGTCTGAAAACGACGGGATGGCGGTCAGGTCGAAATTCAGCCCGGCATCGGGCAGGGAAGGCACGAAGGCGGACGGATTGATGTTGAACCCTTTGACCAGTACTTCTTCCAATGTTTTATCCAATGATTCGGCAAACGGGTGGATGACGGATTTTCCCGAGAGGCGGATATTGCCGCCGTCGATCGCCAGTTCGGCGCGCACATCCTTCAGGCTGCCGCTCAGCCGAGCCGTACTGTGTATGGTTTTGCCTTCGAGTCCGCCTTTGGTGTAAATGGCGGTATCGAGGGCAAACGGTTTTTTCAAGCCGACCGAGGCTGACCCCGACGAATTGCTCCACGGCGTGTCGGCAGCCTTCAGGTCGAGGCGGTGTCCTTTGATGTCATAACGGTATGAAGCATCCAGCCGTTCGAGATAGACGGTTGGTTTGTCAAAGGCTTTGCCTGCGCTGATTTTGCCCGTCTCGAAGCGGTCGAGATAGACGGCGGCAGGCAGGTCTATGCTGTCGGGAAGGCTGAGCGGAGGGCGTTCTTCTTTAGGCGGAGTCGGTTTGGTAACGATGGCGATGTCGCCGGCGGAAATTTCGGTGATGTGCAGGCTGCGGCGCATCAGTTCGGACGGTTTCCACGCGAAGCGGAAGCGGCTGATTTTAAGGTCTGCCCCCTCGGTTTCTATCGACCAGTTGTCGCCGTCGAAGCCGTCGAGCAGCGTGCCTTTGAGGTTTTGGGAGGAAATGTTTACGCCGAACCAAGACGGGATTTGGTACAGCCCGAAGCGCAAACCGGATTCCGTACCGGCGAGCCAGCCGAGGAAACATACTGCCAAAATCAGGACAGACAGCAGTGCCGCCGACAGCTTCAGCAGCGGGCGGCGTTTTTTTGCCGGCGGGGCAGGGCGGTGTTCAGACGGCATTTTGCGCGTGCCGTTTTCGGTCGGATCGGTATCTGTCGGTGCGGTATCGGTCATAATGTCTGTTTCAAAATAGTTTGCTGCAATGCCGTCTGAAGCGGCCGTATCGGTTTAGAAGCGTGTTCCCAAGCTGATGTGCCAGCGGATTTTCTTATCGCTGTGCCCGTAGGCGATGTCGAAGGAAAACGGTGCGAGCGGGCTGAACCAGCGTACGCCCAGTCCCGAACCGTGTTTCAGCTTCATACGTTTGAAATTGGCGGCGGCATCGCCCATATCGTGGAATACCGCGCCGGAAAGGGTGCGCGTAAACGGCAGTTGGTATTCCAGGCTGCCCGTCAAGAGGGCGCGTTCGGGTAGGACCGATCCGTTCGGGCCGGCAAGTCCGATGCTGTCGAGTTCGTAACCGCGCACGGAAGACGCGCCGCCGCTGCGGAACATCAGCCCCGAGGGGACATCGGCATTATCGCGGGCAACGGTGTAACCCGCTTGTCCGCGTATGATGAACGTGCCGAGTTTTTTGTTTTCGGGCGTGAAGAAATAACCTGCGCGGGCAGAGGTGCGGATCAGCGCGGTGGAGGACAGGAATGTGCCCAAAGTCGTACCGATTTTGCCGTCGAGGTAATGGCCGTTTTCGGGATGCAGCACGTTGTTGAGCAGCTGGCGTTTCCAAGAGGCGGTCAGCATCGTGGCGTGGCTGTTGCCCAAATCGACAGCCGAGCCGGGGATTTTCCGGCCTTCTGCGAGAAATTCCGCCCCCAGCCTGGCATCGATGCCCGCGCGGTCGCGCACATACCAGACGCCGCCGGAGAAGGCGCGTTTTTCGAGGTTTTGGGTGGTCGAACGGTTGTAGGAGACGTTGCTTGTCCAGTAGTTGCCCCGATAGTTGCGCGGCTGGCTGATGCCGGCGGCAAGCGTGGTTTCGTATTTGTCCATATCCCAGACGACCGAACCGATATAGCCTTTGTTGAAGAGGTTGTAATAGTCGTAGGCGATTTTGCCGCCCAAACCGTATTCCGAATCGAGGCGGATGCCGGTTTCGAGTTTGTGGCGTTTGACCTCGGTTACGCTGACTTTGACGGGGACGCGGTCGCCTTGGAGGCGGTCGAAGTCGGCTTGTACGGACGCGCCGGAATAATGCCCGTTTTGTTCGAGCGCCTGTTGGAAGTCGAGCAGCAGGTCGAGGTCGTACGGCATACCGGGCTGGAAACGCGCAAGGCCGGAGACGATTTGTTCGGGGTAACGCTGTGTGCCGGTGATTTCAAAGTCGCCGAAGGCGATGGGGCGGCCGCTGTCCACGACGACGTTCAAATCGGCGGTGGCGGTATCGGGGTTGACGGCCGCCTGCGTATTGCCGAGCTTGGCAAGCGGGTAGGCTTTGCGCGTTACCGCGCCGAGGACGGAAGTTTTGCTGTTTTCCCAACTGTCCTGATCGAAATCGCTGCCTACCGGCTGCTGCCAGTTTTCCAGCGCGTTGCGGTAGTATTCGGCGAGGTTGCCGTCTGAAAGGATGTCGCCGAGGATGGCGACGCCGACGTTGGCGATTTTGGTGCGCGGGCCCGGTGTGATGTGTACCGTATAAGCTCCGTCTTTTTCCGTCAGGCTGACTTTGCTGCTGAAATAGCCTTTGCTGCGGAGCATCGTTTTAACGTTGTCCGGCGCTTCTTCGGCGAGGAAGCCCGTCTGTTCCTTGTCCAATACTTCTTCCTGCTGCTGCGTGATGAGCGGCAGGTGTTCTTCGACCATATCTTTGATTTCACTATCCTGCGTGTCGATGCGGACGGGGAATTTGGGTTTTAATTTGACTGATTCGGTGTCGGGGCTTTTGTTTTTGAACAATGCGAAACCCGCCGCCTTGTTTTCGGAAAGGTCGGCGGCAGGCGCGTATGCGTGCGGAAAGAAAAATAAAGCCGGCAGGAGCAGGGCGGTCGGTTTGATCATCATAGTACGGGTGTCGTGCATCGGTGTGGCGGTTTTCGATTTTAACACTGTTCGGACGGGGCGGGACGCTTCAGACGGCATACTGCCGCCGGTATTTCGGAGGTTGCGGCCCGCCTGGAATGTATCTGCTTGTTTTAAGGTATTTTGTTTCCAATCCGCATATGGAAAACAGGCTGTGTTTCGGAATAGTGCCGGAAAATAGGCAGGATTAAATAAATTTATTTTCGTTCAATAAATTAAACCATCACGCCGAATGATCAAGCAAAGCCTGTCCGGCACTGCATAGGGCAAATCAACGCAACCCCAAAACACAGCCGAAAAATAAAAAAAACACAGAGAATGAGTTTTCTTTTAAAATACAACATTTTTTAACATATCACAACATAAGGAAGAATTATGGCGTTCGGCAAATCCTTATTTCATGCGATCGGCCGCGTCAGCCTGGTCAGGCAGATTGCCGCCGGTTTGGCGTTGGGCATCGTAATCGGTTCGGTTTCACCGCAACTGGGCTTGGCGGCAGGCTTGTTCGGCAGCCTGTTTGTCGGCGCGCTCAAAGCGGTCGCGCCGGTTTTGGTATTTATTTTGGTGGCGGCCACAATCGCGCAGCACCAAAAAGGCAACAAGGCGCATATCAGGCCGATTATCATCCTTTACCTCATCGGCACGTTTTCCGCAGCCCTGACCGCCGTCATCGCCGGTATGGTTTTCCCGACGCACATTGTTTTGGCGGGCGTGGGCGATGTGTCCGCCGCGCCGCCTTCCGGCATTGTGGAAGTGTTGAAATCGCTGCTGATGAACCTGGTCGCCAACCCGATTAACGCGATTGCCAATGCCAACTATATCGGCATTTTGGCTTGGGCTTTGGTTTTGGGCGCGGCGTTGCGGAATCACGGTTCGGACGTTACGCGGCAGGTCGTTGCCGATTTGGCGGAAGCGGTTTCCACCGTCGTGAAATGGATTATCCGTTTTGCCCCTTTGGGCATTTTCGGGCTGGTGTCGTCCACAATCGCGGAGACGGGTTTCGGCGCGCTGGCGGGTTATGCGAAGCTGCTTGCGGTGCTGTTGGGCTGTATGGCGTTTATCGCGCTGGCGGTCAATCCCGCCATCGTGTGGTGGAAAATCCGCCGCAATCCTTATCCGCTGGTGTTTACCTGCCTGCGCGAAAGCGGCGTGTATGCCTTCTTTACCCGTTCTTCCGCCGCCAATATCCCCGTGAATATGGCTTTGGCGAAAAAACTGGGGCTGCACGAAGACACTTATTCGATTTCCATCCCGTTGGGGGCGACCGTCAATATGGGCGGCGCGGCGATTACGATTAC
The DNA here is from genome assembly GCF_001814225.1 of Neisseria sp. HMSC070F02. Lineage (NCBI taxonomy): Bacteria > Pseudomonadati > Pseudomonadota > Betaproteobacteria > Neisseriales > Neisseriaceae > Neisseria > Neisseria sp. HMSC070F02. Next base: position 7,510 of record NZ_KV815337.1, read on the forward strand.
CGTTTTGGCTATGGCGGCGGCGCACACCCAAGGCATACAGGTTGATTTTGCCACCGCGCTACTGTTGAGCCTGGTGGCGACGGTCAGCGCGTGCGGTGCGTCCGGCGTGGCGGGCGGTTCGCTGCTGCTGATTCCGCTGGCGTGCAGCCTGTTCGGCATCAGCAACGATGTCGCTATGCAGGTGGTCGCCGTCGGCTTCATCATCGGCGTGATTCAGGATTCGGCGGAAACGGCGTTGAATTCTTCAACCGACGTTTTGTTTACCGCTGCCGCCGATTTTGGCCGACAGAGAAACCGGGCGGAATAAACCAAGCTATGCCGTCTGAAGCCCGTTTGGCGTTCAGACGGCCTTGGATTCGGATTTCAAGTGCAA
>NZ_KV815338.1:0-1260 GCF_001814225.1 Neisseria sp. HMSC070F02
TTAGGGGATTTTGGGGAATTTTGCAAAGGTCTCCTTATGTCTAAAGGTGCAAACATGCCTTAAATTACCATAGTGGATTAAATTTAAATCAGGACAAGGCGAGGCAACGCTGTACTGGTTTAAATTTAATCCACTATATATTGCATAGGCAAAATACAAGCCTATAACGAATTGGAAACAAAATGCCGTCTGAAAACATCTTCAGACGGCATTATAAAATCTGTTCACCTTTTCAGATGAGTAATGTACACCCTTATACAATTTTTGCTACTATGCCCCATAAATCCACGGCTAAAGATATCCTTATTATGTCCTATGATTTATCGAAACGACTTGTAATCGGCTTAGCATCAAGTGCCCTATTCGACTTATCCGAATCGGATAATATATTTAGAATGGAAGGGGCAGAAACCTATAGGCAATATCAGAGGGAAAAACAAAACCATCCCCTAAAAAAGGCGTTGTCTTTCCATTTATTAAAAAACTTCTGTCAATCAATGAAATAAACCCAAACGACCCAACGATTGGGTTTATTCTTTTATCCAGAAACAATCCAGATACAGATTACGAGTCATAACTATAGGCTTAATATTACACGATTTTCATTCCATCAAGGCGGAAAACCGCACAAATACTGAAACACTATCGATCGATTTGTAAACAAGCCTACTTAAATAACTTGCAGTCCTTATCATTTCCTTTAAAATAATCCAGCCCGTCACTACACGAACTGGCGGACTTCTTGCAAATAAAGGTTACTAGATTTTCATTCATCTTAATAATAAAAGGATTTTTATCTTTATCTATGGCTACCGCCTTCAACATGAATTTACTGTCTAAAGCCCCGCGCGCGATTCCATTCAAACGGATACAAAAGCCTTCTGCCTCTTTAATCGGCAAACTTGGCCATTTGGTAGATGTTTGTTTAAACCTCCCATTCTGCAGATAAAACTTTTCCATAAAATGTGCATTTTCTAACAAGGCTGCCCGCACTGCATTTATCTTTGCTTTCTCAACATAATTGCGATAGCTCGGATAAACAATTAAAGCAAGTACAGACAATATCAAGACCACTGATATTAATTCAACCAGCGTAAACCCCCGATTATCAGTCATTACTTTACTTCCAATAAGAACAGATTATTCAACATATTTCTTTGAACAGACTTACTATCCCATTCAACAGTATGCATATTTCCCACTCTATTTTTTAGCGGCCGGTATAGCCGGTTTAGCTGGGCCTTTTGGTGCGGGCGCACC
>NZ_KV815339.1:0-8109 GCF_001814225.1 Neisseria sp. HMSC070F02
CGGGTGGCGGCCGGGCGGTTTGTTGCTATGATACAGTGATTCCAATATACAAGGGTGGGCTTCAGCCCACCGCTTCCGTCGATTCCGTCAATGTTACCCATTTCCACCGTCCCCGCCGAAACCAAAACCGCCGACTCCCGCCGGTTCTCCAAAAATTTTTGATGCAGCGGGCTGAAGCACACCCTGCATCCCACCTTTTACGAATCCTCCTACACCCTATACAACACCTTGAAAATCCACCCTGTCAGGAATACCCGAACCGTCATCCCTACCTTCACAAAATAGCGCAAAATGCCGTCTGAAAGCCCTTCAGACGGCATTGCCTTGTTCATCTGCGTTAATGGCGGAAGTGGCGCACGTCGGTTACGACCATGGCGATGCCGTGTTCGTCCGCTGCGTCGAAGACTTCCTGATCGCGCATGGAGCCTGCCGGATGGATGATGGCTTTGATGCCCTGCTCGGCAATGACATCTACGCCGTCGCGGAAGGGGAAGAAAGCATCGGAAGCGGCACATGCGCCATTGAGGTCGAGATTGGCATCTTGCGCTTTGCGAGCGGCGATGCGAGTGCTGTCCACGCGGCTCATTTGACCTGCGCCGATGCCGTAGGTTTGACCGCCTTTGCCGAAGACGATGGCGTTGGATTTGACGTATTTGGCGACGTTCCAGACAAACAGCAAATCGTTCCATTCCTGCTCGGTCGGTTGGCGTTTGGAGACGACTTTCAAATCGGCGCGGCTGATGCGGCAGATGTCGGGCGTTTGTACCAACAGTCCGCCGCCGACGCGTTTGAGTTCGAAGCGGTTTGCGCCTGCCTCAAGCGGCACTTCCAATACGCGCACGTTTTTCTTGGCGGCGGCGATTTCGAGGGCTTCGGCGGTAAACTTCGGCGCCATCAAGACTTCCATAAACTGGTTGTCGGTAATCTGTTTGACGGTTTCGCCGTCCACTTCGCGGTTGAAGGCGATGATGCCGCCGAACGCGCTGGTGGTGTCGGTGACGTAGGCGAGTTTGTAGGCGGTCAATGTATCGGCTGCAACGGCGACGCCGCACGGATTGGCGTGTTTGACGATCACGCAGGCTGGCGCGTCAAAGGATTTGACGGCTTCCCATGCGGCATCGGCATCGGCGATGTTGTTGTAAGACAATTCTTTGCCTTGCAGTTGTTTGTAGGCGGAAAGGCTGCCTGCGGCGGGGTCAATATCGCGGTAGAACGCGGCGCGCTGATGCGGGTTTTCGCCGTAGCGCATGTCTTGCACTTTAATCCAGCTTTGGTTGAACTGGCTCGGGAATTCACCGATTTCGGGCGTGCCGCTCAAGATGTCGTCTGAAAGCGAGGTCAGGTAGTTGGAAATCATGCCGTCGTATTGGGCGGTGTGGCTGAACGCTTTGCGCGACAGGTTGAAGCGGGTTTTGTCGCTCAACGCGCCGTTGTTGGCTTCGAGTTCGGCGGCGATGGCGGGGAAGTCGGCGGTGTCGGTAACGATGGCGACGTGTTTCCAGTTTTTTGCGGCAGAACGCACCATGGTCGGGCCGCCGATGTCGATGTTTTCAATCGCGTCTTCCAGTATGCAGTTTGGTTTGGCGATGGTGGCGGCGAAGGGATAAAGGTTGACGCACACAAGGTCGATATTGCCGATGCCGTGTTCTTCCATCTTGGCGACGTGTTCGCCCAAATCGCGCCGACCCAAAATACCGCCGTGGATTTTCGGATGCAGCGTTTTCACGCGGCCGTCGAGCATTTCGGGGAAGCCGGTATAGTCGGCGACTTCAATCACGGGAACGCCCGCATCGGCAAGCAGTTTCGCCGTGCCGCCGGTGGAGAGGATTTCGACACCGAGCTTGGTCAGGGTTTGGGCAAATTCGACCGCGCCTGCCTTGTCGGACAGGCTGATCAGGGCGCGTTTGATGACGGACATTGGGGCTTCCTTTTCTGACAGTTGGATGGGGAAAGGGGAACTTTTTCGGGGCGGTATTATCCGCTATTTCTAGTTTTTTGGCAGTAGGTTTTTGCAGATATTGCTGACAATTTACAAAGAAATGCCGTCTGAAAACCTTTCAGACGGCATTTGTCGGCATTTATTTGAAGCCCATTTTTCCCGATGTTCCCAATGCCCCCGCCATGCCGATGCACAAAGGCAGCAGCAGGGACAGCGGCGCGTAGGTCAGTTCCAATACGAACACAATGGCGGTCAGCGGCATTTTGAGCGATACGCCGAGAAACACCGCCGCTCCGACGACTGCCGCGCTTCCAGACGGCATTTCGGGGAAAACGCTGTTCCACGCGGCGGCGGCTGCAAAAGAAATGGTGCTGCCGAGCATCATAGACGGCGTAATCAGTCCGCCGTATGCGCCTGCCGCCAACGCCATCAAGACAACCAGCCATTTGACGGCGGTCAGCTCAAGGCTGTGTTGCCAACCGGTCAAACCGCCAAAGGTCAGTTGGTTGCCTGCTTTGCCGTTGCCCAAAATTTCGGGAAACCAAACGGCAATCACGCCGATGAGCGCAAACATGCAGACTGCCAAGGGAATGATTTTGATGTTGTCGCGCTTGATGAAGGGGAATTTTTGGGCGGTGCGCTGGAAAAAGACGGCGGTTGCGCCCAGTATCGGGCCGATGACGGCGGAAAACCAAAGTAATGAAGTGTTTACGGCAAGGTTGGCGGGATGATATTGCTGCACGTCGCCTAAGCCGATGCGCGCGACGGCGGTGGCGATGACGGAAGTCAGCAATGCGGCGGCGACGGCTTGCTGCGTCCACACGCCCAGCATGGCTTCGAGGATAAAAAGTGTGGAGGCGAGCGGCACGTTATACACGGCCGCCAAACCCGCACCCGAAGCGCAAGCAATCAGCAGCCGCATTTCGTCTTCATCCAAACCCAACCGCCTGCCGCCGGCAAAAGCGAACGCGGCAGTCATTTCACGCGGGGCGACTTCCCGTCCGAGCGGTGAACCGAGTCCGACCGTTATGATTTGCAGCAGAACATGGAAAACCGTCGTCAGAAACGGCAGCCCCTGCAACGGCTGTTTCAAGGCGGCTTTGATTTCGATTTGCGGCTTGCCGAAACGTTTCAGCAACCACCAGCCGCTGCCTGCGACCGCGCCGCACAGCGTCAGCACGGCAACGCGCCGCATACCGGAAGCCTGTGCCACGCCTTCGCGGAACGAAGTGTACACGCCGTCCGCGCCATAACCGTTGCCGTATGCTGTATGAAGTGCATCAGTTCCGTCAGCACAATGCCGACCAAACCGCCGATAACGCCTGCTGCTGCCAGGGCAAACCAAAGTTTTCTGCGTCCCACTGTCGTTCCTGCCGTTCAAATGCCGTCTGAAAACCTTTCGGACGACATCCGTTTCCTATCCGCCTATCCGAACAGGCCGCGTACACGCTCCAAACCGCCGAAGTTGATACAGACATCGGCGGCTGCCCGCACTTTCGGTTTGGCACGGTAAGCCACGCCTATGCCCGTTTCTTTGAGCATCGGAATATCGTTCGCACCGTCGCCCATCGCCAACACCTGATGTGGCTGCAATCCGAGGCGGCTGCGGTATTCGCGCAATAAATCCGCCTTTGCCTGCGCGTCGATGATTCTGCCTTTCAGACGGCCGGTCAACCTGCCGTTTTCAATTTCCAAAACATTGGCGTGTTGGTATTCGAAGCCGAGGCGTTGTTGCAGACGTTCGGTAAAAAACGTGAAGCCGCCGGACACCAGCAGGAATTTCACATCGTGCCTTTTGCATTCGTCCAACAAAAATTCCGCACCGGGCGAGAGCTTCAAAACGTTTTCATAAACGTCCGCCAAAATCTGTTCGTCCAATCCCGCCAACAGCGCAACGCGGCTGCGCAACGACTGCTCGAAATCCAACTCTCCGCGCATCGAACGCTCGGTAATTTCCGCTACCTTGTCTTTTAAACCCACGCCTGCCGCAATTTCATCGACGCATTCGATGGTAATCAGCGTCGAATCCATATCGCTGACAATCAAACCGAGTTCGCCAAAATCCATATCCGGCAACACGGCGTGGTCGATTTGACGGCTGCCAAGCAACGCCGCGTCCGCCTCGCTTAAAGAAAACCCTTCTTCAACAATAAAACGCATACGCTTTTCATCGGCGCAATCAGGTTCGGGCAGGCGGGAGGGGAAGTCGGAAGGCAGGGCTTCGGCGGAGGGAAATTGGAGGACGAGGGCTTGCGGCATGGCGGTGGCTCAAAAAATGCGGATTATATAGTGAAACGGCAAAGAATGTTACGGCGGGCGGGACTGCAATCGGAAAACGGCTTCAAAAACAAACGGCAGTATGTGTCGGACAACACGGGAAAATGCCGCAACTATTGCCAGCCTGATGAAAATTCGTTATAAGGGGATTATCTAAAATATATTAACATTTGAAGTGAATCGGTTTTAAACTGGTACGGCGTTGCTCCGCCCTGCCCCGATTTAAATTTAACCCACGATACATATAAACAACCCGAAAAAGGATTCAGAGATGAAAATCGGCATCCCACGCGAGTCATTATCCGGCGAAACCCGCGTCGCCTGTACGCCCGCCACCGTCGCCCTGCTGGGCAAACTGGGCTTTGAAACCGTTGTCGAAAGCGGTGCAGGTTTGGCGGCAAGTTTGGACGATGCCGCTTACCAAACAGCAGGCGCAACCGTTGCCGACAAAGCGGCGGTTTGGGCCTGCCCTTTGATTTATAAGGTTAACGCGCCGTCCGAAGGCGAGCTGCCGCTTTTGAACGAAGGTCAAACCATCGTCAGCTTCCTGTGGCCGCGCCAAAACGAGGCTTTGGTCGAAGCCTTGCGCGCCAAGAAAGTCAATGCGCTGGCGATGGACATGGTGCCCCGTATTTCCCGCGCGCAGGCTTTGGACGCTTTGTCTTCGATGGCAAACATCAGCGGCTACCGCGCCGTGATTGAAGCCGCCAACGCCTTCGGCCGTTTCTTCACCGGTCAAATCACCGCCGCCGGCAAAGTGCCGCCCGCGCAGGTTTTGGTGATTGGCGCAGGTGTGGCGGGTCTGGCGGCAATCGGTACGGCAAACTCGCTCGGCGCAGTGGTGCGCGCATTCGATACCCGCTTGGAAGTGGCGGAACAAATCGAATCGATGGGCGGCAAGTTCCTGAAACTCGACTTCCCGCAAGAATCGGGCGGCAGCGGCGACGGCTACGCCAAAGTGATGAGCGACGAATTTATCGCCGCCGAGATGAAGCTATTTGCCGAACAGGCGAAAGAAGTGGACATCATCATCACCACCGCCGCCATTCCGGGCAAACCCGCGCCCAAGCTGATTACCAAAGAAATGGTCGAAAGCATGAAATCCGGCTCCGTCATCGTCGATTTGGCGGCGGCGACGGGCGGCAACTGCGAACTCACCCGCCCGGGCGAATTGTCCGTAACCGACAACGGCGTGAAAATCATCGGTTACACCGACATGGCAAACCGCCTTGCCGGACAGTCTTCCCAACTTTACGCCACCAACTTGGTTAACCTGACCAAGCTGTTAAGCCCGAACAAAGACGGCGAAATCACGCTGGACTTCGAAGACGTGATTATCCGCAACATGACCGTTACCCACGACGGCGAAATCACCTTCCCGCCTCCGCCGATTCAAGTTTCCGCCCAGCCGCAGCAAACGCCGTCTGAAAAAGCCGCGTCTGCCGCCAAGCCCGAGCCGAAACCTGTTTCCCTGTGGAAAAAACTCGCGCCCGCCGTCATCGCCGCCGTATTGGTGCTGTGGGTCGGCGCGGTCGCACCCGCAGCATTCCTGAACCACTTTATCGTGTTCGTCCTCGCCTGCGTCATCGGCTACTATGTCGTTTGGAACGTCAGCCACTCGCTGCACACACCGCTGATGTCGGTAACCAATGCCATCTCCGGCATCATCGTCGTCGGCGCGCTGCTGCAAATCGGTCAGGGCAACGGCTTTGTTTCGCTGCTGTCGTTTGTTGCCATCCTGATTGCCAGCATCAACATCTTCGGCGGCTTTGCGGTAACACGGCGTATGCTGAATATGTTTAAGAAAGGGTAAGCCATGACTTTCGCCTATTGGTGCATTCTGATTGCCTACCTATTGCCGCTTTTTTGTGCGGCGTATGCCAAAAAAGCGGGCGGATTCCGGTTTAAAGACAACCACAATCCGCGCGATTTTCTGGCGCACACGCAAGGCGCAGCCGCCCGTGCCCACGCTGCGCAGCAAAACGGTTTTGAAGCTTTTGCACCGTTTGCCGCCGCCGTTTTGACGGCACACGCAACCGGCAATGCCGGACAAGCAACCGTCAACACGCTTGCCGGCCTGTTCATCCTGTTCCGCCTCGCCTTTATCTGGTGCTACATCGCAGACAAAGCAGCATTGCGCTCGCTGATGTGGGCGGGCGGATTTGCCTGCACCGTCGGGCTGTTTGTCGCGGCTGCTTGAAACAGATGCCGTCTGAACAGTTCGGACGGCATTGAAAACAAATCATCGAAAATCGGAGAATTTCCATGTCTTCAGGACTCGTAACAGCGGCGTATATCGTTGCCGCAATTTTATTCATCTTCTCACTGGCGGGGCTGTCCAAACAGGAAACCGCCAAACAGGGCTGCTATTCCGGTATCGCCGGTATGGCGGTCGCCCTTTTTGTAACTGTTTTTTCCGACAATACCCACGGACTGGGCTGGATCATCATCGCCATGCTCATCGGCGCGGCAATCGGCATCTACAAAGCCAAAAAGGTGGAAATGACCGAAATGCCCGAACTGATTGCCCTGCTGCACAGCTTCGTCGGCCTAGCGGCGGTTTTGGTCGGCTTCAACAGCTATATCGCGCCGGGCAGCGTTTCGCACGATATGCACACCATCCATCTGGTCGAAGTGTATTTAGGCATCTTCATCGGCGCGGTAACCTTTACCGGCTCGCTGGTCGCATTCGGCAAACTCAACGGCAAAATCAGCAGCAGCCCGCTGCAACTGCCCGCCAAACACAAGCTCAACGCACTGGCACTTGGCGTATCGTTTGTGTTGCTGCTCGTATTCGTCGGCATTGACGGCAGCGGCTTCATCCTGCTGATTATGACCCTGATTGCCCTCGCATTCGGCTGGCACTTGGTTGCCTCCATCGGCGGCGCAGATATGCCCGTGGTCGTGTCCATGCTCAACTCCTACTCCGGCTGGGCGGCCGCAGCGGCAGGCTTTATGCTCTCCAACGACCTGCTCATCGTTACCGGCGCGTTGGTCGGCTCAAGCGGCGCGATTCTGTCCTACATTATGTGCAAAGCCATGAACCGGTCGTTTGTCTCGGTAATCGCCGGCGGTTTCGGCAGCGACAGCGGCACATCATCTTCCGGCAGCCAAGAGATAGGGGAATACCGAGAAGTCAAAGCTGCCGATGTTGCCGAAATGCTGAAAGGCGCAAACAGTGTCATCATTACCCCGGGCTACGGTATGGCAGTCGCACAAGCGCAATACCCCGTTGCCGAAATCACCGAGCTTTTGCGTAAAAACGGCACAGAAGTGCGCTTCGGCATCCACCCCGTCGCCGGCCGCCTGCCCGGTCATATGAACGTACTGCTTGCCGAAGCCAAAGTCCCCTACGACATCGTGTTGGAAATGGACGAAATCAACGACGACTTCCCCGAAACCGATGTGGTCTTGGTGATTGGTGCGAACGATACCGTCAATCCTGCCGCCCAAACCGACCCGAACCGCCCGATTGCGGGTATGCCCGTGTTGGAAGTATGGAAGGCAAAAGAAGTCGTCGTCTTCAAACGCTCGATGAATACCGGCTACGCAGGTGTACAAAACCCGCTGTTCTTCAACGAAAACAGCGTAATGTGTTTCGGAGATGCGAAGAAAACCGTGGATGACATTCTGTCCGAACTGAAAAAATAATGCCGTCTGAACAATTCGGCGCAGGTTTTCAATCTGTTTGATTTGAAAAAATCACTGCAAACCCCGTTTATGAAGGTTTGCAGTGATTTTTTTTGCATTGGGGCAAACATTTTCAGACGGCCCGTCCGAATAAGCACCTACATCTGAAACTGACACAAAATCAACGAAACAAACAAAATCCATCTCCGTGTTGAAGATGGATTTTTAATTAGCCGAACACTTTTTCCAAGTGTGCCTGATAA
>NZ_KV815340.1:0-739 GCF_001814225.1 Neisseria sp. HMSC070F02
TTGCGGCAGGCTTTGCGCATAATGCCGTCCTGCAGCCGATGCTCTTTCAGTTTTCCGTAGGTCGGATTCTTGAATCCGACATTACTTTAATCGTATTCAATAGAAAAGTCCGCATTGCCGCCACCCCAATTATGCGGATAAATACCCTGTTTGACATAACGGTGAAACGTAGAAAACCCCCAATCGGAAATTTGTCCTACATAGCCATGTTTGACCGGATTGAAATGCAGATAATCAAAATGGCAGGCAAAATCGGCCTCATCGCGGATAGTATATTCCCAAAAGCGTTTTTGCCAAAGCCTGAGATTGCCGCCGATTAAATATTGGCTGTGCCGCTTGATTTGCCGCCAGCGTTCCGAATAAGCAGAATCATTGTCCGGCAGCCGCCATATGGTATGCAGATGGTCGGGCATCAACACCCATGCCAAAATTTCAAACGGATACCGTTCGCGCACCGCCATTACCGCCTGCCGTAAAGCCAAACGCACCGCATCATCGGTCAAAATCTTCTGCCGTTTATTGGTTACAACCGTAAAAAAGTAAGTGCCGCCATTGCGGTAAAAACGACGGTATTTCATAGTATTATGCTCGGAATGATTTTGTAGGTCGGATTCTTGAATTCGACATTTTGGGCATTGCTGCAATGGATTGCAATGATGGGAATGTTAAAGGTTTTGTCGGATACAAGTATCCGACCTACGCTTGCTGAACCGTCATTCCCACGGAAGTGGGAATCTAG
>NZ_KV815341.1:0-945 GCF_001814225.1 Neisseria sp. HMSC070F02
CCTGTCCCGCCACTGCACCGTCACCGAAATCGCCAAACAGCTGAACCGCCACAAAAGCACCATCAGCCGCGAAATCAGACGGCACCGCACCCAAGGGCAGCAATACAGCGCCGAAAAAGCCCAGCGGCAAAGCCAGACTATCAAACAGCGTAAGCGACAACCCTATAAGCTCGATTCGCAGCTGATTCAGCACATCGACACCCTTATCCGCCGCAAACTCAGTCCCGAACAAGTATGCGCCTACCTGTGCAAACACCACCAGATCACGCTCCACCACAGCACCATTTACCGCTACCTTCGCCAAGACAAAAGCAACGGCAGCACGTTGTGGCAACATCTCAGAATATGCAGCAAACCCTACCGCAAACGCTACGGCAGCACATGGACCAGAGGCAAAGTCCCCAACCGTGTCGGCATAGAAAACCGACCCGCTATCGTCGACCAGAAATCCCGTATCGGCGATTGGGAAGCCGACACCATTGTCGGCAAAGGACAGAAAAGCGCATTATTGACCTTGGTCGAACGCGTTACCCGCTACACCATCATCTGCAAATTGGATAGCCTCAAAGCCGAAGACACTGCCCGGGCAGCTGTTAGGACATTAAAGGCACATAAAGACAGGGTGCACACCATCACCATGGATAACGGCAAAGAGTTCTACCAACACACCAAAATAACCAAAGCATTGAAAGCGGAGACTTATTTTTGTCGCCCTTACCATTCTTGGGAGAAAGGGCTGAATGAGAACACCAACGGACTCATCCGGCAATACTTCCCCAAACAAACCGATTTCCGTAACATCAGTGATCGGGAGATACGCAGGGTTCAAGATGAGTTGAACCACCGACCAAGAAAAACACTTGGCTACGAAACGCCAAGTGTTTTATTCTTGAATCTGTTCCAACCACTAATACACTAGTGTTGCACTTGAAATCCGAATCCAAG
>NZ_KV815342.1:0-5141 GCF_001814225.1 Neisseria sp. HMSC070F02
TATGTAGCATTATGTTCTGTATCGTTGTTTACCGTTTCCGCACCTTTGTCCGCCTTAAAGCAGGTAGACACCGCATCGGGATTGGCAGGGCGCTCGACAAGGCTGATTTCCGTCAGCTTCAAACCCGTGATTTGCGACTTGTTCAACTCATCGTGGGCGGTAACGCTGCCGCCGATGGAAAAGCCCTTGTAAACGCCTGTTTTGACCTTCGTCACGGCAACGGGATCGACGATATGCGCCACGAAAAAGGTTCTGCCGTCATCTTCCACGTTGATTTCAATTGCCGTTCCCGCAGCGTTTGAGCCGTGCATCTCGCGCTCCGCGCCAAACTTCATATAATCGGGAATCGCCGCCTTCATAGCTGCCGCCGCGATGACTTCGCCGTCGGAATCGACCGCCTCGCTTGAAGCGTAACCCCAAACCTTGACCGTGCCGTCGTCCTGCGTCTCCATCTTGGCGATTTCTGCGTATAACTTTGTCATGGGTTTACTCCTGCCTGTATAAATGGCATGCTGAATTTAAAGCCCTTTTTCAAGGCTGGAAGTGTACTTGCCTTAACGCTATCCGCTCCAGAACGACACTGCAAAAGGGCTTTATTCATCCTTCAAGATGAAATGGTCGTAATGTTTATGGTCGTCTGGAAATTCCCTTACAATCACACCGATATTTAAAGACTCATTCCCAACCTTGGCAACGGCACGATACTTATGTGCTGCAATAATATCAGGATGACCTTTCTTATCCGAATAAGAACCCTCATATTTTGCGTAGCGCAATAAGTCATCAAGTTTTGTTATGATGGATAATTCCGCCTGATTTGCCTTTGACGTAGCGTGTTTCACACCTTGCCAAGTTACCTTCAGTTCATGCCCGCTGTTTTCATTGACATAGCTTTTGCCGATAAAGTTATCCCGCGCATACTGCATAGCCGCTTTACGAAGCTCCTTTTTTTCGGCAAATTCCCCCAATTCGCCACCCGATACGGAAACAACCTCGCATCGGCAGTTCGGATGACCAGGTATCGTCAATGCGCCGTGTGAGAAAGGCTCGTAAAGCCCGATTACGCCCATCTCGCCGTTGGCATTGCAGACATCGGATACCTTGTCGTCTTTTGCGGTTATCCACTGCTTACCGACAACAAGCCCCGTTTTTTCCCAGCCAATCAGATTGCCCATACCGTCGGCCATTGTCGTTTCCGTTCGGGCGATGGTTTTCGCGCGGGCATTTATGTAGTTGTATGGGTAGATTGGGTGGTTATTTGGCGATATGAAAAGGTTTGCTTGTTGTTTCTGTTATAATTAAAAGTATCTATACGCAGAATGGTTCATATTATGTTTAATCAGGCAGCACAAGAATTGACGACTATCCGCGATATTTTACGTTTTGCAGTCAGCCGTTTTAATGAGGCAGGGCTCTTTTTTGGTCATGGAACAGATAATGCGCATGATGAAGCGGCTTATTTGATTCTGCATACTTTGAATTTGCCTTTGGATATGCTTGCCCCATATCTTGATGCAAAACTCTTGGAAGCTGAAAAAGAGGAAGTGCTGGCGGTTATTGAGCGTCGTGCTGTCGAACACATTCCAGCCGCTTATTTGACACACCAGGCATGGCAGGGAGAGTTTGATTTTTATGTAGATGAACGCGTGATTGTGCCGCGCTCTTTTATTTATGAATTGCTGGGTGACGGACTTCGTCCTTGGATAGAATACGATGAGCTGGTGCATAATGCTTTGGATCTTTGCACTGGAAGCGGATGCCTTGCCATTCAGATGGCGCATCATTATCCTGATGCCCAAATTGATGCGGTTGATGTGAGCTTGGATGCTTTGGAAGTGGCAGGGATCAATGTCGAAGATTATGGTTTGGAAGAACGCATCCGGCTTATTCATACGGATTTGTTTGAAGGATTGGAAGGCACTTATGATTTGATTGTTTCCAATCCGCCTTATGTGGATGCGGAATCGGTTGAGTTATTGCCTGAAGAGTATTTGCACGAACCGGAATTGGCATTGGGCAGCGGGGCGGACGGGTTGGATGCCACCAGGCAGATTCTTCTGAATGCGGCAAAGTTTCTGAATCCCAAAGGTGTATTGCTGGTGGAAATCGGGCATAACAGGGATGTATTGGAAGCAGCGTATCCGGAGTTGCCTTTTACTTGGTTGGAAACCAGCGGGGGCGACGGTTTTGTTTTCCTCTTGACGCGCGAGCAGTTATTGGGTGAAGAGTGAGTTGAAGGGGAAATGCCGTCTGAAGACGATTTGTTTTCAGACGGCATTTTTACGATACGTTGTCTCGGGTTTGATGCTTGGCAGAGAAATCCTTACCATATTGTTTATAAGTTAATTGTTTTTGGCAGTGTTTTAATATAGTGTTGATAGGCGTACTTGGCTTCAATCTATTCAATAGAATAGGTTTATTCCTAACCGGAAAATAATTGTCTTTTCCCTTGCAAATAATTGAAATCAACAGATTACTAAAACACAGCCTTGTTTTTATATCGCTATTGCAATGAAAAAATTATCTCGGATTGTATTTTCAATCGTACTGTTGGGTTTTTCGGCCGCTTTGCCGGCGCAGACCTATTCTGTTTATTTTAATCAGAACGGGAAACTGACGGCGACGATGTCTTCTGCCGCTTATATCAGGCAATATAGTGTGGCGGCGGGTATCGCACACGCGCAGGATTTTTATTATCCGTCGATGAAGAAATATTCCGAACCTTATATCGTTGCTTCAACGCAAATCAAATCTTTTGTGCCTACCCTGCAAAACGGTATGTTGATTTTGTGGCATTTTAATGGTCAGAAAAAAATGGCGGGGGGCTTCAGCAAGGGTAAACCGGACGGGGAGTGGGTCAACTGGTATCCGAACGGTAAAAAATCTGCGGTTATGCCTTATAAAAATGGTTTGAGTGAAGGTACGGGATACCGTTATTACCGTAACGGCGGTAAGGAAAGCGAAATCCAGTTTAAGCAAAATAAGGCAAACGGCGTATGGAAGCAATGGTATGCCGACGGCAGTATCAAGACGGAAATGGTTATGGTCAACGATGAACCTGTCAAGATTCTCACTTGGGATGAAAACGGCCGATTACTCTCGGAGCTGTCTATCCGCCACCATAAACGCAACGGGGTGGTCTTGGAGTGGTATGAAGATGGTTCTAAAAAGAGCGAGGCTGTTTATCAGGATGATAAGTTGGTCAGGAAAACCCAGTGGGATAAGGATGGTTATTTAATCGAACCCTGAATCTTGATGCTGTCTGAAATAGTTTCAGACGGCATTTTGTATGTATATATTGTTGACAATATTTCTTCAAAATCCAACGGTGGTATAATTTCGGACTTTAACGGATATCTGCAAGGAGTAAGCCTGTGAACAATTCAGTCATCACCGTCATCGGCAAAGACCGCGTCGGCATCGTGTACGATGTTTCCAAAATTTTGGCGGAAAACCGAATCAACATCCTTAATATCAGCCAACAGCTGATGGATGATTTTTTTACCATGATTATCTTGGTGGATACCTCGAAATGCCCCAAATCTCGGCAGGAGGTTTTGGATTTGTTTGCGGAAGAGAGCAAAAAACTCGCGCTTGATATCCGTATGCAAAATGAAGAAATCTTCCAAGCGATGCACCGCATTTGAGTCGGAGGAATGTGATGAGTATCCAATCCGGCGAAATTTTAGAAACCGTCAAAATGGTTGCCGACCAGAATTTCGATGTCCGCACCATTACCATCGGCATTGATTTGCACGACTGCATCAGCACCGACATCGACGTGTTAAACCAAAACATTTACAACAAAATTACCACGGTCGGCAAAGACTTGGTGGCGACGGCAAAATATCTGTCTGCCAAATACGGCGTGCCGATTGTGAATCAGCGCATTTCCGTTACGCCGATTGCCCAAATCGCGGCGGCTACCCATGCCGATTCCTATGTCAGCGTGGCGCAAACTTTGGATAAGGCTGCCAAAGCCATCGGCGTGTCCTTTATCGGCGGCTTTTCCGCGTTGGTGCAAAAAGGCATGTCGCCTTCAGACGAGGTGTTAATCCGTTCCATTCCCGAAGCGATGAAGACCACCGACATCGTGTGCAGCTCCATCAATGTCGGCAGTACGCGCGCCGGTATCAATATGGATGCGGTCAAGCTGGCAGGCGAAACCATCAAACGCACGGCTGAAATTACGCCCGAAGGTTTCGGCTGCGCGAAAATCGTCGTGTTCTGCAATGCGGTGGAAGACAATCCGTTTATGGCGGGTGCGTTTCACGGATCGGGCGAAGCGGATGCTGTGATTAATGTCGGCGTATCCGGCCCAGGTGTCGTAAAAGCCGCGTTGGAAAATTCGGATGCAACGACATTGACCGAAGTTGCCGAAGTTGTGAAGAAAACCGCCTTCAAAATTACCCGCGTGGGCGAACTCATCGGCCGCGAAGCCTCAAAAATGCTGAATATCCCGTTTGGTATTCTCGACTTGTCGCTGGCACCGACCCCTGCCGTCGGCGACTCGGTGGCGCGCATTCTTGAAGAAATGGGTTTGAGCGTCTGCGGTACGCACGGCACAACAGCAGCTTTGGCATTGCTGAACGATGCCGTGAAAAAGGGCGGCATGATGGCTTCGAGCGCGGTTGGCGGTTTGAGTGGCGCGTTTATCCCCGTTTCCGAAGACGAAGGTATGATTGCCGCCGCCGAAGCAGGCGTGCTGACGTTGGATAAACTCGAAGCGATGACCGCCGTTTGTTCGGTCGGCTTGGATATGATTGCCGTTCCCGGCGACACACCCGCGCACACCATTTCCGGCATCATTGCCGACGAAGCCGCCATCGGCATGATCAACAGCAAAACCACTGCCGTGCGCATTATTCCGGTAACCGGTAAAACCGTCGGCGACAGCGTCGAGTTCGGCGGCCTGTTGGGCTACGCGCCTGTAATGCCGGTCAAAGAAGGCTCATGCGAAGTGTTCGTCAACCGGGGCGGCAGGATTCCCGCACCGGTTCAATCGATGAAAAACTGATTGCGGTTTTGATGGGGAAATGCCGTCTGAAAGGCTTCAGACGGCATTTTTGTTTATAGGCATCGGGTAAAATGTCTTTAGAAAAGAATATGGGGCTGTCCTAGATAACTAGGGAAATTCAAAT
>NZ_KV815343.1:0-20824 GCF_001814225.1 Neisseria sp. HMSC070F02
GGCTTATTCAAATTAGGGACACGCCCTAACAAAATCAGTATTTTTTGGCACGATGGCTAAAATTTTTCCTTCCATTTCGCCATCACGTGTTTTCCATGCGCTCAAGAATTGTGATTTGCTCATTGAGACGTGCCCCAGCGATGGATCAGCCAGCAAAACAGTTTCTCCGTTAATACCGTTCAATACCGAAAAATGGTTGTTTTTACGGTATTTTAAATACACAATTACAGGAATTTTTAGTTGTACCAACTGTTCAAATGGCAAAGCATAACCTTGTGCTTCAAAACCCAGTTCGGGCATTATGCGTTGCATATCATCAAAAGAAGCACGCATTTGGGTTTTATCCATTTTGTCTAAGATTTCTGCTTCAGAATAATGTCTGCCATAAAAATTATTCAGTAACGTGGCAATCGAAGCCGCGCCGCAAGAAAAATCCAAATCTTGTTTTACTATGCCGGAATCTCGCCGTGCTTTCCAACTTCGTACATGGATGTTTTGGTAAGAAGCGGGGGGTCAACAAACATAGGCCAAGCAAAAACTATATTTGGGGCGAAACCAATCAAAGCCGCATAATTTATCAATTTATAAAGATTTTTTATCATAATATGTATACGCGGAATAAACGCATGAAACATAAAAAAATAAAATCATATGCAATTTTATTGCATGAATAAATATGAATAAAATAGATAATGATGGGAGTAAATACGCCATGTATTTTGGAAGTTTAAATTTATTAATAATAAAATAATTTATCGTAGCGCAAATAAATCCCAAAATTGGAACGATTAGAAAAAAAATTAATACACCCATCATCATGCAAACTCTATATTAATAAATAGCTAACTAATTCTATTGTGGAAATTAGTTAGCTAACTAAAAGTTATTAATGATTATTTCCGAGAATTGACTGCATTGTTGGCAGCATTGGCCCCAAAACCTAGTGCATGAATACCCGGTCTCCATGCCAAATTCCCAGCCAATCCGCCTCCGGCAGCAGCAGCCAGCCCTGTTTTGCCGCTACTCCTGTTGCCGCACCGATTCCTGCCGCAGTAGCCGCGCCTTGCGCAGTTCCTAATTTACCATGATTATACAAATTAGCACCATGATACTCCCATGCACCTAATGCACCGCCAAAAGCAGCGGCTGCAATAATGGGAACAAATTCACCTTGTGTTTCTTTCATTTCAGCCTGTGATAATTGAATTGCTTTCACATTTTGGCTGTCAAAAACTTGGCTGTCTAAATTTTGCGCCATTACAGGTGTAATCATCATAGCCATTACAGTTGCAATTTTCGTTGCGCTGGTTTGCACATAAATAGGATTAGCAAATTCGCTTTGATTGCGTTCAGTGTTGATGTAGCTAATACTGCTTTCTAGTTTGAATTTACCCTTGTCAGTCAATAATTCTTCCAAACTTAAAGGTAAGTCAGCATAAGCAATTTGGCTGGCAACAGTCAAAATAAAATCTATTAGACATTTGTGTTTTTGCATCATTTCGTTTGATTTTCTAGTTTTTGAGAATGATACAAAGTTTTTTACAAAGTAAAGAGTCACTCTGAAAAACATTTTTTCATTATAAATCAAAATATTGATAGAATAAATAGCGAGCATCGATTCACGGTGTACTTTAGTGCAAAGCGTACAACGCGAGCCTGAACCACCAGCCGCAACAGGAAAAGAAAGCCGATAGAGTGCAATGCTTGCCAACGTGCAAGCGAGCTTGCAAGAACGCTTGGCTCAACGAGAGCAGGCAAGACAGAAAGCAGAAAGCAGGATAGGAGCGGTAACGCAAAGGTCTCGGGCTTTGATTTCGCCGTAAACCCTGCTGCCGCCTTGTCCGGAAAGGGCGCAGGCGGCGAGTGCCGACAGGGTGCAGATGGGGAGGGGGGTTTTCATTTGGGGTCGCAACGGAAGTGGTATGCGCAGATTTCAAAACCGTTTTTGAAATACAGGCGGTGCGCGTCGGCACGGTCGTGGTTGACGTGGACGTTGAGGTGGATTTTGGTTACCCCTGTTTCCGCGCCGATTTTGCGGACTTCTTCCAAAAGGCGCGAGGCGTAGCCTTTGCGGCGGCTTTGCGGCAGGGTAACGATGTCATCGATGTGGATGTGGCGGCCGCTGGCGAGGGTGCAGGCTTCGCGGAAGCCGCAGACGGCGACGGCATTGTGTTTGCCTTCTTCAAAAATACCCAGCAGGCGGTAGCCTTGGGGGCGTTGGACTTTGTTGATCTGTTCGGTAAAGCGGTTGATGTCGGTCAGGGCGGAACGCAAAACGCTCAAGGCTGCAAAGGCGGTGGCGGTGTCGTCCGCGCCGATTTCGCGCAAAACGTAGGATGCGCCCGAGGCGGTCTGTTCCTGTGCTTTCTCGGCGGCGTGTTTTTCTTCGATTGCCTGTGCCAGCATGACGTGTTCGTCGGCGGGGCCGTTTTGTCCGCCCTGTTCGCGTTCTTCGAGCAGGGCTTTGCAGTCGATGACGCGCAGGTCGTTGTCGGCGGCAAAGTCCATCAGGAAGCGGAACATTTGGGGGTTGTCGGTTTCCAGTTTTTTATCGACGGCGACGCAGCGGATGTTGTCCACCAGTATGGGGCGCACCCATTTCGAATAGGAAAGCCTGTGGTCTTTGGTGAACGAGGACAGAATGCCGCACAGGCGTTCCGCCCAGTCGCTGGGACGGAAAATCTTGCCGGAACTCGTTGTGCCGTGGATGACGACTTCGTAGGGGTTGCAGACTAACATGGCGGCTTCCTGAAAAGAAATGTCTGGCGCGATTATACCTTATGCTTATGCGGGCGTGTTTGGATATGCCGTCTGAAAAGTACGGGATTCGTGCGGTAAAACTTTGCGGCGGCAAATGTGCGATAATACGCGCCGTATTGCCGCTTTTGCGAAGCTGTTCCGCAAACATACGGGCGGCGTGGACGTATAACCGGATGCCTGCTTGGCGCGGGTCTTTTACGGAGGAGGGGTGAAATGCCTAATCCGCTATATAAACAGCATGTTATTTCTATTTCTGATTTGACGCGGGAACAGCTCGAGCTGCTGCTTCAGACGGCATTGAAACTGAAGTCGGAGCCGCACGGCAACCTGTTGGAAGGGAAACTTATCGGTTCGTGCTTCTTTGAACCGTCCACGCGTACGCGCCTGTCGTTTGAAACGGCGGTACAGCGGCTGGGCGGCAAGGTCATCGGCTTTTCGGACGGCGCGAATACCAGTGCCAAAAAAGGCGAGACGCTTGCCGATACCGCCCGCATCATTTCCGGCTACACCGACGCAATCATCCAACGCCATCCCAAAGACGGCGCGGCGCGCGTGGCGGCGGAGTTTTCGCGCGTCCCCGTTATCAACGCCGGCGACGGCACGAACCAGCACCCCAGTCAGACGCTGCTCGACCTGGTTACCATTTATGAAACGCAGGGACGTTTGGACAAGCTCAAAATCGCCATGGCGGGCGACTTGAAATACGGACGTACCGTGCATTCGCTTTGTCAGGCGTTGAAACGCTGGGGCTGCGAATTTGCCTTTGTTTCGCCGCCCAGCCTCGCGATGCCCGACTACATTACCGAAGAGTTGGACGAAGCCGGCTGCCGATACCGTATCCTCGGTAGTTTGGAAGAAGCGGCGGAATGGGCGGACATCCTGTATATGACCCGTGTTCAACGCGAACGTTTCGACGAACAGGAATTTGCCAAAATCCAAGGCAAATTCAATCTCGACGCATCCATGCTTGCCCGCGCCAAACCGAACCTGCGCGTGCTGCACCCTTTGCCGCGCGTGGACGAAATCCATCCCGATGTCGATGCTACGCCGCATGCCTATTATTTCGAGCAGGCGACCAACGGCGTTTATGCGCGTATGGCGATATTGTCGCTGGTGTTGAACGAAGAAGTGTGAGGAACCGATATGGAAACCCCGAAACTCAGTGTCGAAGCCATTGAAAAAGGTACGGTTATCGACCATATTCCCGCCGGCAGGGGGCTGACCATCCTGCGCCAGTTCAAACTTTTGCACTACGGCAACGCGGTAACCGTGGGCTTCAACCTGCCCAGCAAAACCCAAGGCAGCAAAGACATCATCAAAATCAAAGGCGTGTGCTTGGACGACAAAGCCGCCGACCGCCTCGCCCTGTTCGCCCCCGAAGCGGTGGTCAATACCATCGACAATTTCAAGGTCGTGCAGAAGCGGCATTTGAACCTGCCCGATGAAATTGCCGAAGTGTTCCGTTGCCCGAACACGAATTGCGCCGGCCACGGCGAGCCGGTCAAAAGCCGGTTTTATGTTAAAAAACACAACGGGCAGACGCGGCTGAAATGCCATTACTGCGAAAAAACCTACAGCCGGGATTCGGTGGCGGAAGCCTGACGGATTCCCTTAAACCGAGCGGGCGGCATTTCGTCTGCCGCTTGTTTTGCCAATCTGAAATGGAATGATGATGCACGCTTCTGTCCAAAGCCGTTTCGCACCGATACTTTATGTTTTGATTTTCTTTGCCGGTTTTTTGACCGCGCAAATTTGGTTCAATCAGAAAGCCTATACTGAAGAGCTGCCTCCGCTTCTGTCCGCATTGTCCGCCGTCGCGCTGGTGTGGCTGGCGTGGGCGTTCGTGTCGGCGCGTTCAAAGGCTAAGGCGGAAAAGTTCTACCGCGAAAAAATGATACAGAACGAAAGCATACACCCCGTCCTGCACGCTTCTTTGCAACACTTGGAACACAAGCCGCAAATGCTCGCCCTGCTGGTCAAAAACCACGGCAAAGGGATGGCGGAACAGGTCAGGTTCAAGGCGGAAGTGCTGCCCGACGACGAAGACGCGCGCACGATTGCCGCCGAGTTGGCAAAAATGGATATGTTTGCATTGGGGACGGACGCGGTCGCCTCGGGCGAAACCTATGGACGCGTGTTCGCCGATATTTTCGAGTTGTCGGCGGCTTTGGAAGGGCGCGCGTTCAAAGGAATGTTGAAACTGACGGCGGAATATAAAAACATCTTCGGCGATGCCTGCCGTTCGGAAACGGCGTTGGATTTGGGCGCGCTCAATCAGGCGTTGCAGGAGATTTCAAAAACATCGGAAAAGTCCAAACGGATATTTTATTGAAGATGGAAAAATGCCGTCTGAAACGGAAGGTGTTTCAGACGGCATTTTTGTCGGATGATTAATTATTCGGAGCGGTCGAAGCCAAACTTCACGCGGCTGCGGCCCTGATCCGGTATATTGTCCAAATCGCGTCCCGGATTGGCGGCGGTGTCGCCTACGGAAATATCGGAGATGTTTTCCAAAATGATGGCGGACGACAGGTGTTCGGAGGTGCGGTAAACCATTGCCAAGCCCACTTCTTCGGCAGGAGTGGAAATCAGCTCGACGGTATCCCTGCTTTTGAAATTGTTGGAGAGGTCGACCTGCATCGTTTTCTTGCGTTTGTAGAGGCTCAAAACCGTGCCTTTGTCCAAACCGTCCGCCTCGCCTTTGTCGATGGTGATGGTTTGAAACTGGCCGGCAATCCTTGTACCTTCAAACACGGAAACGATTTTAGCCTGAACCGGGCGGGACGGTTCGTGCGGCATCATGTTGAAGCGGTCGGTGTCTTCCGGCATTTTCATCAGGTAGTCGCCCTGCTGTATTTCGGAAATGGCGGTTTCGACCACCAGCGGCTGTATCGAAGGGGTGCGCAGCGGGGTAATCAAAGGATGGGTGCGGGTATGGTATTCGTTGTCTTTCGGCCGTTCTCCAGCCTGTTTCGAGCGTTGTTCGAGGACAGAGTCGGTATAGTCGAGGGAGCGCACGATGCCGCTGAATGCGACTTCCTGCCCGAGGAATTTACCCGTATCCGGATCGGTGATGTTTTTATTGATTCGGTAGGTCAGGTAGCGGCCCGGCTCTTTCAGGCCTTTGGTGTAAACCCTGGTGCCTTTGGTGTACAGCAGCCTGCCTTCCGGGCCCGAGAGCAGGCGCGGCGCGGCAGCGGTTTCTTTGCGGGAAACGATTTGCGGGTGCCGCATAAAGATGCGGTAGAAGTTGACATCGATGGCGGGAATACCGTATCCGGACACTTCCTTATCCGGACTCATTTTGACGACGGGGATGCCGTCTGTCTGTTCCAAGCCGAGGCGCGGTTCGCCGTCAACGTGGCGCAACACCAATACCTGGTCCGGATAAATCAGGTCGGGATTGTGGATTTGATCCCGGTTCGCGTCCCACAGGCGGCCCCATTGCCACGGGCTGTACAGGTATTTGCCCGAAATGCCCCACAGGGTGTCGCCCTGTTTGACCGTGTAGCGTTCCGGCGCGTTCGGGCGCACCTCCAAATTTGCCGCCAAAGTTTGTGTTGAGAATGCCATACCTGCCGCGCAGAGCAGGGTTATAATACGACGTTGCATAACCGTTCCCCTTATCTGATAAATTTCGGTTTGTCTTGCTTGATTGGGTTGGAAAAAGCGGCGGCAGCCCCTCGGGATGTGCCGCGTGATAAAAAATGTTCCGCATTTTAACATCGAATTATCCGCACCATCACGGTAATTATGAAAAACAGGCGGCGTATCCGCCGAAGGAAAGAGAAAATTATGGCTTTATTGAATATCTTGCAATATCCCGACGAGCGTCTGCACACGGTGGCAAAGCCTGTCGAACAAGTCGACGAGCGCATCCGGAAGCTGATTGCCGATATGTTTGAAACGATGTACGAATCGCGCGGCATCGGGCTGGCGGCGACGCAGGTCGATGTGCACGAGCGCGTGGTCGTGATGGATTTGACCGAAGACCGCAGCGAACCGCGCGTGTTCATCAACCCCGTCATCGTTGAAAAAGACGGCGAAACCACTTACGAAGAGGGCTGCCTGTCCGTGCCGGGCATTTACGACACCGTAACCCGCGCCGAACGCGTCAAGGTCGAGGCTTTGAACGAAAAAGGCGAAAAGTTCACGCTGGAGGCGGACGGCTTGCTGGCGATTTGCGTGCAGCACGAGTTGGATCACCTGATGGGCATCGTGTTTGTCGAACGCCTGTCGCAGCTCAAGCAGGGGCGGATTAAGACCAAGCTGAAAAAACGTCAGAAACATACGATTTGACCCTTTTGCCGTGCCGTCTGAACGCTGCAAAGTTTTCAGACGGCACGGTCTTGTCCGACAATTTTACGCACACGCAGGAACACGCTATGAAAGTCATCTTCGCCGGCACGCCCGATTTTGCCGCCGCCGCCTTAAGAGCCGTTGCCGCCGCCGGTTTTGAAATCCCGCTGGTGCTGACCCAGCCCGACCGTCCGAAAGGGCGCGGTATGCAACTGACTGCCCCGCCCGTCAAACAAGCCGCGCTGGAACTCGGTTTGCGCGTCGAACAGCCCGAAAAACTGCGTAACAACGCCGAAGCCCTGCAAATGCTCAAAGAGGTCGAGGCAGACGTAATGGTGGTTGCCGCCTACGGTTTGATTCTGCCGCAAGACGTGTTGGATGTGCCGAAACACGGCTGCCTCAATATCCACGCTTCGCTGCTGCCCCGTTGGCGCGGCGCGGCGCCGATTCAGCGTGCGATTGAGGCAGGCGATGCCGAAACCGGCGTGTGCATTATGCAGATGGACATCGGTTTGGACACCGGCGATGTGGTCAGCGAACACCGTTACGCCATCCAACCTACCGATACCGCCAACGAAGTCCACGACGCGCTGATGGAAATCGGTGCGGCGGCGGTTGTTGCCGATTTGCAACAGCTTCAAAGCAAAGGCCGTCTGAACGCGGTCAAACAGCCCGAAGAAGGTGTTACTTACGCCCAAAAACTAAGCAAAGAAGAGGCGCGTATCGATTGGAGCGAAAGCGCGGCGGTTATCGAACGCAAAATCCGCGCCTTCAACCCCGTGCCTGCCGCGTGGGTCGAATATCAGGGCAAGCTGATGAAAATCCGGCGGGCGGAAGTGGTGGCGCAACAAGGCACGGCAGGCGAAGTGTTGTCCTGTTCGGCGGACGGTTTGGTCGTTGCCTGCGACGAAAACGCGCTGAAGATTACCGAATTGCAGCCTGCCGGCGGCAGGCGTATGAATATCGCGGCGTTTGCGGCGGGACGGCATATCGAAGCAGGGACGAAGCTGTAAATCCCTTCAGACGGCATTCCGATCCGCAAACGGGAATGCCGCCTGAAACCATCAGTCGAAGAAAGCGAATCACATAATATGAGTATGGCACTTGCCCAAAAACTTGCCGCCGACAGCATTGCGGCGGTTGCCGAAGGACGCAACCTTCAGGACGTGTTGGCGCAAATCCGCACCGCGCATCCCGACCTTACGGCGCAGGAAAACGGCGCGTTGCAGGACATCGCCTACGGCTGCCAGCGTTATTTGGGCAGTTTGAAACATATGCTCGCGCAGATGCTGAAAAAGCCGATTGACAACCCGCAGCTCGAAAGCCTGCTTTTGGCGGCGTTGTACCAACTGCATTACACGCGCAACGCGCCGCACGCCGTGGTCAATGAGGCGGTGGAAAGCATCGCCAAAATCGGACGCGGGCAGTACCGTTCGTTTGCCAACGCGGTTTTGCGCCGCTTTTTGCGCGAACGCGACAAGCTTGCAGCTTCCTGTAAAAAAGACGATGTGGCGAAACACAACCTGCCGCTGTGGTGGGTGGCTTACCTGAAAAACCATTATCCGA
This sequence comes from Neisseria sp. HMSC070F02, assembly GCF_001814225.1. NCBI lineage: Bacteria > Pseudomonadati > Pseudomonadota > Betaproteobacteria > Neisseriales > Neisseriaceae > Neisseria > Neisseria sp. HMSC070F02. The sequence continues at coordinate 8,626 of NZ_KV815343.1, forward strand.
AACACTGGCACAACATCACTGCCGCGCTGCAATCCCATCCGCCGATGACGTTGCGCGTCAACCGCCGACACGGCAATGCCGAAAGCTATTTGGAAAAACTGGTGGCGGAAGGTATCGCGGCTAAGGCGTTGGACGAATATGCGGTTACGTTGGAAGAAGCCGTGCCGGTAAACCGCCTGCCCGGTTTTTCAGACGGCATCGTTTCGGTACAGGACTTCGGCGCGCAGCAGGCGGCGTATCTCCTTAACCCGAAAGACGGAGAACGGATTTTGGACGCGTGCGCCGCGCCGGGCGGCAAGACGGGGCATATCTTGGAACTGGCGGATTGCCGCGTTACCGCCTTGGACATCGATGCAGGCCGTCTGAAGCGTGTGGAGGACAATATCGCGCGCCTGGGCTTTCAGACGGCATCGGCGGCGTGTGCCGATGCGCGGGATTTGGCGGCGTGGTATGATGGAAAGCCTTTCGACGCAATCCTTGCCGACGTGCCATGCACCGCTTCCGGCGTGGCGCGGCGCAATCCCGACGTGAAATGGCTGCGCCGTCCGACCGACGCGCTCAAAACCGCCCGCCAGCAGGAAGCCCTGCTGGACGCACTTTGGCAGACGCTGAAACAGGGCGGCAGAATGCTGCTTGCCACCTGTTCCGTGTTCGTCGAAGAAAACGACGGGCAATTGCAAAAATTCCTCAACCGCCATGCCGATGCCGAACCGATCGAATCGCGGGTGCTTTTACCGAACAAACACCAAGATGGCTTTTATTACGCGCTTATTCAAAAGCATTAAACAATGGCTTGTGCTGCTGCCGATGCTTTCCGTTTTGCCGGACGCGGCGGCGGAGGGGATAGATGTGAGCCGCGCCGAAGCGAGGATAACCGACGGCGGGCAGCTTTCCATCAGCAGCCGCTTCCAAACCGAGCTGCCCGACCAGCTCCAACAGGCGTTGCGCCGGGGCGTGCCGCTCAACTTTACCTTAAGCTGGCAGCTTTCCGCCCCGATAATCGCTTCTTATCGGTTTAAATTGGGGCAACTGATTGGCGATGACGACAATATTGACTACAAACTGAGTTTCCATCCGCTGACCAACCGCTACCGCGTTACCGTCGGCGCGTTTTCGACAGACTACGACACCTTGGATGCGGCATTGCGCGCGACCGGCGCGGTTGCCAACTGGAAAGTCCTGAACAAAGGCGCGCTGTCCGGTGCGGAAGCAGGGGAAACCAAGGCGGAAATCCGCCTGACGCTGTCCACTTCAAAACTGCCCAAGCCTTTTCAAATCAATGCATTGACTTCTCAAAACTGGCATTTGGATTCGGGTTGGAAACCTCTAAACATCATCGGGAACAAATAATGCGCCGTTTTCTACCGATCGCAGCCATATGCGCCGTCGTCCTGTTGTACGGACTGACGGCGGCAACCGGCAGCACCAGTTCGCTGGCGGATTATTTCTGGTGGATTGTTGCGTTCAGCGCAATGCTGCTGCTGGTGTTGTCCGCCGTTTTGGCACGTTATGTCATATTGCTGTTGAAAGACAGGCGCGACGGCGTATTCGGTTCGCAGATTGCCAAACGCCTTTCTGGGATGTTTACGCTGGTTGCCGTACTGCCCGGCGTGTTTCTGTTCGGCGTTTCCGCACAGTTTATCAACGGCACGATTAATTCGTGGTTCGGCAACGATACCCACGAGGCGCTTGAACGCAGCCTCAATTTGAGCAAGTCCGCATTGAATCTGGCGGCAGACAACGCCCTTGGCAACGCCATCCCCGTGCAGATAGACCTCATCGGCGCGGCTTCCCTGCCCGGGGATATGGGCAGGGTGCTGGAACATTACGCCGGCAGCGGTTTTGCCCAGCTTGCCCTGTACAATGCCGCAAGCGGCAAAATCGAAAAAAGCATCAACCCGCACAAGCTCGATCAGCCGTTTCCAGGTAAGGCGCGTTGGGAAAAAATCCAACAGGCGGGTTCGGTCAGGGATTTGGAAAGCATAGGCGGCGTATTGTACGCGCAGGGCTGGCTGTCGGCGGGTACGCACAACGGGCGCGATTACGCCTTGTTTTTCCGTCAGCCGGTTCCCAAAGGTGTGGCAGAGGATGCCGTCTTAATCGAAAAGGCAAGGGCGAAATATGCCGAGTTGAGTTACAGCAAAAAAGGTTTGCAGACCTTTTTCCTGGCAACCCTGCTGATTGCCTCGCTGCTGTCGATTTTTCTTGCACTGGTCATGGCACTGTATTTCGCCCGCCGTTTCGTCGAACCCGTCCTATCGCTTGCCGAGGGGGCGAAGGCGGTGGCGCAAGGCGATTTCAGCCAAACCCGTCCTGTTTTACGCAATGACGAGTTCGGGCGTTTGACCAAGTTGTTCAACCACATGACCGAGCAGCTTTCCATCGCCAAAGAAGCAGACGAGCGCAACCGCCGGCGCGAGGAAGCCGCCAGACATTATCTTGAATGCGTGTTGGAGGGGCTGACCACGGGCGTGGTGGTGTTTGACGAACAAGGCTGTCTGAAAACCTTCAACAAAGCGGCGGAACAGATTTTGGGGATGCCGCTTACCCCCCTGTGGGGCAGCAGCCGGCACGGTTGGCACGGCGTTTCGGCGCAGCAGTCCCTGCTTGCCGAAGTGTTTGCCGCCATCGGCGCAGCGGCAGGTACGGACAAACCGGTCCATGTGAAATATGCCGCGCCGGACGATGCCAAAATCCTGCTGGGCAAGGCAACCGTCCTGCCCGAAGACAACGGCAACGGCGTGGTAATGGTGATTGACGACATCACCGTTTTGATACACGCGCAAAAAGAAGCCGCGTGGGGCGAAGTGGCAAAACGGCTGGCACACGAAATCCGCAATCCGCTCACGCCCATCCAGCTTTCCGCCGAACGGCTGGCGTGGAAATTGGGCGGGAAGCTGGATGAGCAGGATGCGCAAATCCTGACGCGTTCGACCGACACCATCGTCAAACAGGTGGCGGCATTGAAGGAAATGGTCGAAGCATTCCGCAATTATGCGCGTTCCCCTTCGCTCAAATTGGAAAATCAGGATTTGAACGCCTTAATCGGCGATGTGTTGGCATTGTATGAAGCCGGTCCGTGCCGGTTTGCGGCGGAGCTTGCCGGCGAACCGCTGATGGTGGCGGCGGATACGACCGCCATGCGGCAGGTGCTGCACAATATTTTCAAAAATGCCGCCGAAGCGGCGGAAGAAGCCGATGTACCCGAAGTCAGGGTAAAATCGGAAGCGGGGCAGGACGGACGGATTGTCCTGACGGTTTGCGACAACGGCAAAGGGTTCGGCAGGGAAATGCTGCACAACGCCTTCGAGCCGTATGTAACGGACAAACCGGCGGGAACGGGATTGGGACTGCCCGTGGTGAAAAAAATCATTGAAGAACACGGCGGCCGCATCAGCCTGAGCAATCAGGATGCGGGTGGCGCGTGTGTCAGAATCATCTTGCCAAAAACGGTAGAAACTTATGCGTAGCAGCGATATTTTAATTGTAGACGACGAAATCGGCATCCGCGACCTGCTGTCGGAAATCCTGCAGGACGAAGGTTATTCGGTCGCATTGGCGGAAAACGCCGAAGAGGCGCGCAAGCTGCGCCATCAGGCGCGTCCGGCGATGGTGCTGCTGGATATTTGGATGCCCGATTGCGACGGCATCACCCTTTTGAAGGAGTGGGCGAAAAACGGGCAGCTCAATATGCCGGTGGTGATGATGAGCGGGCATGCCAGCATCGATACCGCCGTAGAAGCGACCAAAATCGGCGCGCTCGACTTTTTGGAAAAACCGATTTCCCTGCAAAAGCTGCTGTCTGCCGTCGAAAACGCGTTGAAACACGGTGCGGCGCAAACCGAAACGGGGCCTGTATTCGACAAGCTGGGCAACAGTGCGGCGATTCAGGAAATGAACCGTGAGGTAGGGGCTGCGGTGAAACGTGCCTCTCCCGTACTTTTGACGGGCGAGGCAGGTTCGCCGTTTGAAACGGTGGCACGCTATTTCCATAAAAACGGTACGCCGTGGGTCAGCCCGGCAAGGGTCGAATATCTGATCGATATGCCGATGGAACTGTTGCAGAAGGCGGAGGGCGGCGTTTTGTATGTCGGCGACATCGCCCAGTACAGCCGCAACATCCAAGCCGGTATTGCCTTTATTGTCGGCAAGGCGGAACACCGCCGCGTCAGGGTGGTCGCATCGGGCAGCAGGGCGGCAGGTTCAGACGGCATTGCCTGCGAGGAAAAGCTGGCGGAACTGCTGTCGGAGTCGGTCGTCCGCATTCCGCCGCTGCGTATGCAGCATGAAGATATTCCCTTCCTGATACAGGGGATTGCCTGCAATGTGGCGGAAAGTCAAAAGATTGCGCCCGCCGCATTCAGTGAAGAGGCACTTGCCGCATTGACCCGTTACGACTGGCCGGGAAATTTCGACCAACTGCAAAGCGTCGTTGCAACGCTGTTGTTGGAGGCGGACGGACAGGAAATCGGCGCAGGGGCGGTTTCTTCCCTTTTGGGGCAGAATGTGCCTGCCGAGGGAGCGGAAGATATGGTGGGCGGGTTTAATTTCAACCTGCCCCTGCGCGAATTGAGGGAGGAGGTGGAGCGGCGTTATTTCGAGTACCACATCGCCCAAGAAGGTCAGAATATGAGCAAAGTGGCGCAGAAAGTCGGTTTGGAACGCACGCACCTTTACCGCAAACTCAAACAGCTCGGCATCGGCGTTTCGCGCCGGGCGGGGGAAAAAACCGAAGAATAGGCCCGGACGGCCGGTTTTCCGGCTGCGGGCTTTTGTTTTCAGACGGCATTTGGTGCAAATGCCGTCTGAAATCGTAAGGGGACGGATTTTATGACAGAGGACGAACGTTTCGCGTGGTTGCAACTGGCTTTTACGCCCTATATCGGTGCGGAAAGTTTCTTGCTGCTGATGCGCCGTTTCGGCAGCGCGCAAAATGCCTTGTCCGCACCGGCGGAACAGGTCGCCCCGGCGGTGCGGCACAAGCAGGCGGCCGAGGCTTGGCGCAATGCGGAAAAACGCGCTTTGGCGCGGCAGGCGGCAGAAGCGGCGTTGGAATGGGAAATGCGGGACGGATGCCGCCTGATGCTGCTTCAGGATGAAGATTTCCCCGAAATGCTGACGCAGGGGCTGACCGCGCCGCCGGTTTTGTTTTTGCGCGGCAACGTGCGGCTGCTGCACAAGCCTTCCGCCGCCATCGTCGGCAGCCGCCATGCCACGCCGCAGGCGATGCGGATTGCCAAAGATTTCGGCAAGTCGTTGGGCGGGCAAAATATCCCCGTTGTGTCGGGTATGGCTTCCGGTATCGATACTGCCGCCCATCAGGGCGCACTGGAGGCAGAAGGCGGCACCATCGCCGTGTGGGGGACGGGTATAGACCGCATTTACCCGCCGTCCAATAAAAACCTTGCCTATGAAATCGCCGAAAAAGGATTGATTGTCAGCGAGTTTCCCATCGGTACGCGCCCGTATGCCGGCAACTTTCCGCGCCGCAACCGCCTGATTGCCGCGCTGTCGCAGGTTACGCTGGTGGTTGAAGCTGCGTTGGAATCCGGTTCGCTGATTACCGCCGGCTTGGCGGCAGAAATGGGGCGCGAAGTGATGGCAGTACCCGGTTCGATAGACAATCCGCACAGCAAAGGCTGCCACAAACTGATTAAAGACGGCGCGAAATTGGTGGAATGCCTGGACGACATCCTGAACGAATGCCCGGGGCTATTGCAAAATACGGGTGCTTCATCATATTCTATAAATAAGGATACGCCCGACACGGGACGCCGCGCCGTTCAGACGGCATACGCCCCGCCGCCTGCCGCAAAAATGCCGTCTGAAGCGGCGGCAGGCGGCACAGCCGTCGGCGGCATACTGGATAAAATGGGTTTCGACCCCATCCATCCCGACGTGCTTGCCGGACAGTTGGCTATGCCTGCCGCAGATTTGTATGCCGCACTGTTGGAATTGGAATTGGACGGCAGCGTTGCCGCAATGCCCGGCGGCAGATACCAGCGTATCCGAACTTGAACGCACTTTATATTAAGGAACACGAATGACCGAAGTCATCGCCTACCTCATCGAACATTTCCAAGATTTCGATACCTGTCCGCCGCCCGAAGACTTGGGTATGCTGCTTGAAGAAGCGGGTTTCGATACGATGGAAATCGGCAACACCCTGATGATGATGGAAGTATTGCTCAACAGCTCCGAATTTTCCGCCGAACCTGCCGACAGCGGCGCATTGCGCGTGTACAGCAAAGAAGAAACCGACAACCTGCCGCAGGAAGTGATGGGGCTGATGCAGTATCTGATTGAAGAAAAAGCCGTCAGCTGCGAACAGCGGGAAATCATCATCCACGCGCTGATGCACATTCCCGGCGACGAAATTACCGTAGATACCGCCAAAGTGCTGACCCTGCTGCTTTTATGGGCAAACAAGAGCGAGCTGCCCGTGTTGGTCGGCGACGAGCTGATGAGCGCGCTTTTACTCGACAACAAACCCACGATGAACTGAAGCGGCTTCAGACGGCCCGCCCGAGGCCGTCTGAAACGCCGGCATCAAAACCACCATCCAGAGAACGACAAATGGCGAAAAACCTATTAATCGTCGAATCCCCGTCCAAAGCCAAAACCCTGAAAAAATATTTGGGCGGCGATTTTGAAATCCTTGCATCCTACGGACACGTCCGCGACCTCGTCCCCAAAAGCGGCGCGGTCGATCCCGACAACGGCTTTGCGATGAAATACCAACTCATCAGCCGCAACGGCAAACACGTCGATGCCATTGTCGCCGGTGCCAAAGAAGCTGAAAACATCTACCTCGCCACCGACCCGGATAGGGAAGGCGAAGCCATTTCCTGGCATCTTTTGGAAATCCTCAAATCCAAACGCGGCTTGAAAAACATCAAGCCGCAGCGTGTCGTGTTCCACGAAATCACCAAAAACGCCGTGCTCGATGCCGTTGCCCATCCGCGCGAAATCGAAATGGACTTGGTCGATGCGCAACAAGCCCGCCGTGCTTTGGACTATTTGGTCGGCTTTAACCTTTCGCCATTGTTATGGAAAAAAATCCGCCGCGGTTTGAGCGCGGGTCGTGTGCAAAGTCCCGCTTTGCGCCTGATTTGCGAACGCGAAAACGAAATCCGCGCGTTTGAAGCGCAGGAATATTGGACGGTACATCTAGACAGCCACAAAGGCCGCAGCAAGTTCACCGCCAAACTCGCCCAATACAACGGCGCGAAACTCGAACAATTCGACCTGCCGAACGAAGCCGCTCAAGCCGATGTGTTGAAAGAACTCGAAGGCAAAGAGGCCGTCGTTACCGCCATCGAAAAGAAAAAGCGCAGCCGCAATCCTGCCGCGCCGTTCACCACTTCTACCATGCAGCAGGATGCCGTGCGCAAACTCGGCTTCACCACCGACCGCACCATGCGTACCGCCCAACAGCTTTATGAAGGTATAGACGTAGGGCAGGGCGCGATCGGTCTGATTACCTATATGCGTACTGACAGCGTGAATTTGGCGGATGAAGCGTTAACCGAAATCCGCCATTACATCGAAAACAAAATCGGCAAAGAATATCTGCCGAGTGCCGCCAAACAATACAAAACCAAATCCAAAAACGCCCAAGAAGCGCACGAAGCCATCCGTCCGACTTCCGTGTACCGCACGCCCGAAAGCGTCAAACCCTTCCTGAGCGCAGACCAGTTCAAACTCTATCAAATGATTTGGCAGCGTACCGTCGCCTGTCAGATGACGCCTGCCAAATTCGACCAAACCACCGTCGATATTACCGTCGGCAAAGGCGTATTCCGCGTAACCGGACAAGTGCAAACCTTCGCAGGCTTCTTGAGCGTTTATGAAGAAAGCAGCGACGATGAAGAAGGCGAAGACAGCAAAAAACTGCCCGAAATGAGCGAAGGCGATAAATTGCCCGTGGACAAACTCTACGGCGAACAACACTTTACCACTCCGCCGCCGCGCTACAACGAAGCCACGCTGGTTAAAGCCCTCGAAGAATACGGCATCGGCCGCCCCTCGACCTACGCCAGCATCATCTCCACGCTCAAAGACCGCGAATACGTTACCCTTGAGCAAAAACGCTTCATGCCCACCGACACAGGCGACATCGTCAACAAATTCCTGACCGAACACTTCGCCCAATACGTCGATTACCACTTCACCGCCAAACTCGAAGACCAGCTTGACGAAATTGCCGACGGCAAACGCCAATGGATTCCCTTGATGGACAAATTCTGGAAACCGTTCATCAAGCAAGTGGAAGAAAAAGAAGGCATCGAACGCGCCAAATTTACCACGCAGGAACTTGATGAAACCTGCCCGAAATGCGGCGAACACAAACTGCAAATCAAATTCGGCAAAATGGGTCGTTTTGTTGCGTGTGCCGGTTATCCCGAGTGCAGCTACACGCGCAATGTCAACGAAACCGCCGAAGAGGCCGCCGAGCGCATCGCCAAAGCCGAAGCCGAACAGGCCGAACTCGACGGACGCGAGTGCCCGAAATGTGGCGGTCGCCTAGTGTACAAATACAGCCGCACCGGCAGCAAATTCATCGGCTGCGCCAACTATCCGAAATGCAAACACGTCGAGCCGCTGGAAAAACCGAAAGATACCGGCGTCCAGTGTCCGCAATGCAAAAAAGGCAACCTCGTCGAGCGCAAATCCCGCTACGGCAAACTGTTTTACAGTTGCAGCACCTATCCCGACTGCAACTACGCCACTTGGAACCCGCCCGTTGCCGAAGAATGCCCGAACTGCCATTGGCCGGTCTTGACCATCAAAACCACCAAACGCTGGGGCGTCGAAAAAGTCTGCCCGCAAAAAGAATGCGGCTGGAAAGAACAGATTGAACCGCCCGCGCCGAAGGAGTAAGATTAGGTTGGTTTGAAAGAGAAAAGGTCGTCTGAAAAATTTTCAGACGACCTTTGCTTTTCTGTGATTGGTTTATTTGAATCCGCGTGTTGTTTTAAAGTCCGATAAAATCCGGTTCATTTCAGGCACAAACAAGGCGATGTAATCGTAAGATAGACCGCGACTGGCACTGGGATGGGGAAAGCAGACGACTTCGCAATCTTCAAACGATTGGAATTTGACATTGAAACGTGTACCGTCAAATTCTTTTTGCACCGTCTCCAGCGGTTTGGTCTGCTTACCGACCAACTGCTCGAAGCGTGGCAGTACATTTTGGTTGTTCAGAAAATCCGCCAACCTGCTGCCCATGAAGAGGATGACTTTCGGACGCAGTTTTTCGATGTGGTAGAGAAAATTATCGATGTGCTCGGGTTGTGTGAACTTGTCGGGATTGTCGATAGTGTTGCCCTGTGTAGCAGCCCAGTTGGTTTGAACCAGGGATTTTTCAAATGCACCGCCCAATCCATTTTCGTCTAAGGGGTGTCCCCACATTTCAAACCAATTTTTTATCGTATTGTCGTAACGCCACTTCTTTGCCTGCTCTCCGAAATAGAGGGATTTGTTTGCAAATGTATGGTCGATTTTGTTTTCAGGGAGTTTGTATTCACCTGCTACATAAGCAGCCTCATCGGCTTTACTCCAACCCCATTCATACCCACAAATCATTAAACCATGTTTGTCGTTGTAGCCTTTGAACAGACTGTTGCTCAAATTCAAATCCTTCATCATGAACTCTTCCTTTTAAAATTTAAGAGCGATTGACTTCAATGTTTTTAGATGGGGTGGAAAAATCCTTGTGTAGGCAACATAAATTCAATAAATTTCTTGATAATTCGAAACCTACTAATAGCGCACCTATAAAAGCTTTTTCATTACGTTCAGCATGACGGTCACGTCGTTCATATTTTTTACGCTTGCTGTTCCCTGTTATTACAGCTAAGCCAAGTGATATGGCGAGAATTGCCCAAACAATAGTACTTAAATAACAATTTTCCCCATACTATCAATAAGGAAAGAAAAAACCTTTTAGTATTAGGTCGATAGATTATAATCCATGCCCATGAAAATGCAATAAGAGTTATACATAAGATACAAGCTGACAGGATTTCTTTATTTTTAATTAAATAACTTAGAGCGATGAGGATGACAGGTGTCAAGAAAATAATAGTTACATCCCGATAGCTATAAAAGAAAACTGCCCTATTTTGAATGTGGAGATGTGCACAGAATCCAATATAGCTAAGGATAATAGTTAATATAATAAAAAAAGACCACCAAGGGTGAAGAGATAGGAATTCCATGTTTTCCCTTTTTTGTAAAAAGGAAAAAATCTTATCTAATAGTTAATTGCCTAACCAGCCAGAAGAAGTTTAAAATCTATCCCAATAATTCAACCATCTATACAGAAAGTTCAGCTTATGGAAACCCACGAAAAAATCCGCCTGATGCGCGAATTGAATAAATGGTCCCAGGAGGATATGGCGGAAAAGCTGGCGATGTCGGCAGGAGGGTATGCCAAAATCGAACGGGGCGAAACGCAGTTGAATATCCCGCGTTTGGAGCAGTTGGCTCAGATTTTCAAAATCGATATGTGGGACTTGCTCAAATCGGGCGGTGGTGGGATGGTGTTTCAGATTAATGAAGGTGATAGTGGTGGCGATATTGCGTTGTATGCGTCGGGTGATGTTTCGATGAAAATAGAATTTTTAAAAATGGAGTTGAAACACTGCAAAGAAATGTTGGAACAAAAAGACAAAGAAATCGAGCTGCTCCGCAAGCTGACCGAAACCGTTTAAACAGATATGCCGTCTGAAAAAAGTTTTCAGACGGCATATTCTTTGACAGGTCTTGTATAATACCGTTTGAACTTACAGGTTTTTGATTATGGCGGCAGGCAAACATACCAAACACAGCAACCGGGTACGCATTATCGGCGGGCAATGCCGGGGCAGGAAATTGAGTTTCACATCCGCCGACGGACTGCGTCCGACACCCGACAGCGTGCGTGAAAAGCTGTTTAACTGGCTGGGACAGGATTTGACGGGTAAAACGGTTTTGGATCTCTTCGGAGGCAGCGGCGCACTCGGTATAGAAGCCGCTTCGCGCAACGCCAAACGCGTGCTGATTTCGGATAACAACCGCCAAACCGTGCAGACCTTGCAGAAAAACAGTCGCGAACTGGGTTTGGGGCAGGTGCAAATCGTCTGTTCAGACGGCATCGCATATTTGAAGACCGTATCCGAACAGTTTGATGTTGTCTTTCTCGACCCGCCGTTTGCATGGCAGGACTGGCAAATCCTGTTCGATGCCTTGAAGCCGTGCCTGAACCCCCGGGCATTCGTCTATCTCGAGGCGGGTACGCTGCCGGATATTCCCGATTGGCTGACGGAATATAGAGAGGGGAAATCGGGGCAGAGTACATTTGAATTAAGGGTTTTCCAAGTGGCTGAATAATATGCGCTTTGATAATCATTTCCGAGTTGTAAACATTCGTTTGCAACCGTCCGGTTCAAAAAAACCTTGTGCTATAATCCGCGCCCGCCCGGTTTTGATAATTTAGTGGAAAAGGAAAAGAAATGTCGCTTTTTATTACCGACGAGTGCATCAACTGCGACGTATGCGAACCCGAATGCCCCAATGATGCCATTTCCCAAGGCGAGGAAATTTACGAAATCAACCCCAACCTCTGCACGCAGTGCGTCGGACACTACGATGAGCCGCAGTGCCAGCAGGTTTGCCCGGTGGACTGCATCCTGATTGACGAAGAATATCCCGAAACCCATGACGAGTTGATGGCGAAATACGAAAAGATTATCCAGTTTAAATAAATTCTTTTTAAAACATCAAATTATGTCTGTTTTGAAATAAAATCAAAAAAAAACTTGACGGAAAAGCAAGCCGCTAATAAACTAACGTTCTCTTTTGGAGGGATTCCCGAGCGGTCAAAGGGGGCAGACTGTAAATCTGTTGCGAAAGCTTCGAAGGTTCGAATCCTTCTCCCTCCACCAAAATTCTTACTTGGGGCAGTAGCGAGTAATGCGGGTGTAGCTCAATGGTAGAGCAGAAGCCTTCCAAGCTTACGGTGAGGGTTCGATTCCCTTCACCCGCTCCAAACAATTAGGCCCATGTAGCTCAGGGGTAGAGCACTCCCTTGGTAAGGGAGAGGTCGGCAGTTCAAATCTGCCCATGGGCACCATCCCTCGATTATTCATTTCTTTAAGGCTTAGATATATAGGATATTGCCATGGCTAAGGAAAAATTCGAACGTAGCAAACCG
>NZ_KV815344.1:0-4081 GCF_001814225.1 Neisseria sp. HMSC070F02
TCCCAGACCCACCAAGAACGGGGGGCATAGCTCAGTTGGTAGAGCACCTGCTTTGCAAGCAGGGGGTCATCGGTTCGATCCCGTTTGCCTCCACCAATACTGTACAAATCAAAACGGAAGAATGGAACAGAATCCATTCAGGGCGACGTCACACTTGACCAAGAACAAAATGCTGATATAATAATCAGCTCGTTTTGATTTGCACAGTAGATAGCAATATCGAACGCATCGATCTTTAACAAATTGGAAAGCCGAAATCAACAAACAAAGACAAAGCGTTTGTTTTGATTTTTTATTCTTTGCAAAGGATAAAAAATCGCTCACAAGAGAAAAGAAAACAAACACAGTATTTGGGTGATGATTGTATCGACTTAATCCTGAAACACAAAAGGCAGGATTAAGACACAACAAAGCAGTAAGCTTTATCAAAGTAGGAAATTCAAGTCTGATGTTCTAGTCAACGGAATGTTAGGCAAAGTCAAAGAAGTTCTTGAAATGATAGAGTCAAGTGAATAAGTGCATCAGGTGGATGCCTTGGCGATGATAGGCGACGAAGGACGTGTAAGCCTGCGAAAAGCGCGGGGGAGCTGGCAATAAAGCAATGATCCCGCGATGTCCGAATGGGGAAACCCACTGCATTCTGTGCAGTATCCTAAGTTGAATACATAGACTTAGAGAAGCGAACCCGGAGAACTGAACCATCTAAGTACCCGGAGGAAAAGAAATCAACCGAGATTCCGCAAGTAGTGGCGAGCGAACGCGGAGGAGCCTGTACGTAATAACTGTCGAGATAGAAGAACAAGCTGGGAAGCTTGACCATAGTGGGTGACAGTCCCGTATTCGAAATCTCAACAGCGGTACTAAGCGTACGAAAAGTAGGGCGGGACACGTGAAATCCTGTCTGAATATGGGGGGACCATCCTCCAAGGCTAAATACTCATCATCGACCGATAGTGAACCAGTACCGTGAGGGAAAGGCGAAAAGAACCCCGGGAGGGGAGTGAAACAGAACCTGAAACCTGATGCATACAAACAGTGGGAGCGCCCTAGAGGTGTGACTGCGTACCTTTTGTATAATGGGTCAACGACTTACATTCAGTAGCGAGCTTAACCGAATAGGGGAGGCGTAGGGAAACCGAGTCTTAATAGGGCGAATAGTTGCTGGGTGTAGACCCGAAACCGAGTGATCTATCCATGGCCAGGTTGAAGGTGCCGTAACAGGTACTGGAGGACCGAACCCACGCATGTTGCAAAATGCGGGGATGAGCTGTGGATAGGGGTGAAAGGCTAAACAAACTCGGAGATAGCTGGTTCTCCCCGAAAACTATTTAGGTAGTGCCTCGAGCAAGACACTGATGGGGGTAAAGCACTGTTATGGCTAGGGGGTTATTGCAACTTACCAACCCATGGCAAACTCAGAATACCATCAAGTGGTTCCTCGGGAGACAGACAGCGGGTGCTAACGTCCGTTGTCAAGAGGGAAACAACCCAGACCGCCAGCTAAGGTCCCCAATGATAGATTAAGTGGTAAACGAAGTGGGAAGGCCCAGACAGCCAGGATGTTGGCTTAGAAGCAGCCATCATTTAAAGAAAGCGTAATAGCTCACTGGTCGAGTCGTCCTGCGCGGAAGATGTAACGGGGCTCAAATCTATAACCGAAGCTGCGGATGCCGGTTTACCGGCATGGTAGGGGAGCGTTCTGTAGGCCGATGAAGGTGCATTGTAAAGTGTGCTGGAGGTATCAGAAGTGCGAATGTTGACATGAGTAGCGATAAAGCGGGTGAAAAGCCCGCTCGCCGAAAGCCCAAGGTTTCCTGCGCAACGTTCATCGGCGTAGGGTGAGTCGGCCCCTAAGGCGAGGCAGAAATGCGTAGTCGATGGGAAACAGGTTAATATTCCTGTACTTGATTCAAATGCGATGTGGGGACGGAGAAGGTTAGGTTGGCAAGCTGTTGGAATAGCTTGTTTAAGCCGGTAGGTGGAAGACTTAGGCAAATCCGGGTCTTCTTAACACCGAGAAGTGACGACGAGTGTCTACGGACACGAAGCAACCGATACCACGCTTCCAGGAAAAGCCACTAAGCTTCAGTTTGAATCGAACCGTACCGCAAACCGACACAGGTGGGCAGGATGAGAATTCTAAGGCGCTTGAGAGAACTCAGGAGAAGGAACTCGGCAAATTGATACCGTAACTTCGGGAGAAGGTATGCCCTCTAAGGTTAAGGACTTGCTCCGTAAGCCCCGGAGGGTCGCAGAGAATAGGTGGCTGCGACTGTTTATTAAAAACACAGCACTCTGCTAACACGAAAGTGGACGTATAGGGTGTGACGCCTGCCCGGTGCTGGAAGGTTAATTGAAGATGTGAGAGCATCGGATCGAAGCCCCAGTAAACGGCGGCCGTAACTATAACGGTCCTAAGGTAGCGAAATTCCTTGTCGGGTAAGTTCCGACCCGCACGAATGGCGTAACGATGGCCACACTGTCTCCTCCTGAGACTCAGCGAAGTTGAAGTGGTTGTGAAGATGCAATCTACCCGCTGCTAGACGGAAAGACCCCGTGAACCTTTACTGTAGCTTTGCATTGGACTTTGAAGTCACTTGTGTAGGATAGGTGGGAGGCTTTGAAGCAGAGACGCCAGTCTCTGCGGAGCCGTCCTTGAAATACCACCCTGGTGTCTTTGAGGTTCTAACCCAGACCCGTCATCCGGGTCGGGGACCGTGCATGGTAGGCAGTTTGACTGGGGCGGTCTCCTCCCAAAGCGTAACGGAGGAGTTCGAAGGTTACCTAGGTCCGGTCGGAAATCGGACTGATAGTGCAATGGCAAAAGGTAGCTTAACTGCGAGACCGACAAGTCGAGCAGGTGCGAAAGCAGGACATAGTGATCCGGTGGTTCTGTATGGAAGGGCCATCGCTCAACGGATAAAAGGTACTCCGGGGATAACAGGCTGATTCCGCCCAAGAGTTCATATCGACGGCGGAGTTTGGCACCTCGATGTCGGCTCATCACATCCTGGGGCTGTAGTCGGTCCCAAGGGTATGGCTGTTCGCCATTTAAAGTGGTACGTGAGCTGGGTTTAAAACGTCGTGAGACAGTTTGGTCCCTATCTGCAGTGGGCGTTGGAAGTTTGACGGGGGCTGCTCCTAGTACGAGAGGACCGGAGTGGACGAACCTCTGGTGTACCGGTTGTAACGCCAGTTGCATAGCCGGGTAGCTAAGTTCGGAAGAGATAAGCGCTGAAAGCATCTAAGCGCGAAACTCGCCTGAAGATGAGACTTCCCTTGCGGTTTAACCGCACTAAAGAGTCGTTCGAGACCAGGACGTTGATAGGTGGGGTGTGGAAGCGCGGTAACGCGTGAAGCTAACCCATACTAATTGCTCGTGAGGCTTGACTCTATCATTTGAAGAACTTCAAGAGATAAAAGCTTACTGACTGATTCAGTCATTACCGAATATATTGATTAAGGCTTTACCGATTTGTAACAGTTTAAGTTTGGCGGCCATAGCGAGTTGGTCCCACGCCTTCCCATCCCGAACAGGACCGTGAAACGACTCAGCGCCGATGATAGTGTGGTTCTTCCATGCGAAAGTAGGTCACTGCCAAACACCCATTCAGAAAACCCCCGATTATTCGGGGGTTTTTGCTTTGCCCGGAAAAAATGTCGGTGATGGCGGGACGGCATCCGTACGGCGTCCGGTCGGGTTTGCGGAGGAACGGCTTGAAACTTTGGGATATTCATTTTAGAATGACCCGTTTTATCGTCGCAAGATGCGGTTTATTGTTTGCAACCCTTAAAGGAAAAACCATGAAGAAAATGTTCGTGCTGTTCTGTATGCTGTTCTCCTGCGCCTTCTCCCTTGCGGCGGTAAACATCAATGCGGCTTCGCAGCAGGAGTTGGAGGCTCTGCCGGGCATAGGCCCTGCGAAGGCGAAAGCCATTGCGGAATACCGTGCGCAAAACGGTGCGTTCAAGTCTGTGGACGATTTGACCAAGGTAAAGGGTATCGGCCCTGCGGTGTTGGCGAAGCTGAAGGATCAGGCTTCGGTCGGTGCGCCCGCACCAAAAGGCCCAGCTAAACCGG
>NZ_KV815345.1:0-7918 GCF_001814225.1 Neisseria sp. HMSC070F02
TCCCACTTCCGTGGGAATGACGGTTCAGTTGCGTAGGACTGGGGCGTCGAAAGGGGCGGATTCGATGGATTCGATGAAAACGGTAGAAATGTGGGATTGATGGAAATGGCAGGCTGAAGCCCATCCTACAGCCCGCTGATTCCCCGGCACCGATGCCGTCTGAACCTTCAGACGGCATCCAAAACCCGGTATTTCAAGGCGGGCAGGCGGTTGCGGACGCTGTTCAGGCGGTTGGCATCGATGTCTGCCGTAACAACGCCTTCGCCTTCGGGCAATACGTCCAACACGTCGCCCCACGGATCGACAATCATGCTGTGTCCGAACGTGCGCCGTCCGTTTTCGTGCAAACCGCCCTGTGCCGCCGCCACGACGTAACATTGGTTTTCGACGGCACGCGCGCGCAGCAGCAGCTCCCAATGCGCCTTGCCCGTCGTGTGCGTAAACGCAGCGGGCAGCATCAATACGTCAAACGGCAGCTGGCGGCGGAAAAATTCGGGAAAGCGGACATCGTAACAAATACCTGCCGCCACCGGCACGCCCTCTGCCGACAAGTGCGGCACTTCCCCGCCCGCGCGGATGGTATCGGCTTCGGCATAGCGTTCGCCCAAACCGGAAAAGCCGAAGAGGTGCATTTTGTGGTACAGCCCCGTCCGTTTGCCGTCGCGCCCGTACACCAATAAAGTATTCATGACCTTGCCCGCCTCGGGGCTTTGCAGCGGCACGGTTCCACCGAACAGCACCACGCCGCATTCTTTCGCCGTTTCGCTCAATGCCGTCTGAAAGCGTCCGCCGCCCAAAGGCTCGGCAAGCGCGAGTTTGTCGGTATCGTTTGCGCCCATCAGCACCCAATATTCGGGCAGCAGCACCCAATCCGCACCCTGCTCCTCCGCCCGTGCGACCAGGCGTTTCATGGCGGCGACGTTGGTTTCCGGCGACACGCCCGACACCATCTGCACGGCGGCAACTCTGATTTTGTCCATTTCTTCTCCTTTTTCCTGCCGACCTTGCGGCATATTCCGCCGATAGGCTACCATGACGGTACTTTGCGAAAACCGTTTACACAAATGCCCATTTTGAACCATATTGCCCTCATCGGTGTAGGGCTGATCGGCGGTTCGTTCGTTCTCGACCTCAAAAGGCAGGGACTCGTCCGCACCGTTACCGGTATCGACACCGACCGCGACAACCTCGAACGTGCATTGGAACGCGGCGTGATTGACCGGGCTTCCGTTGCCATCGACGCAGACAGCATCGGCGGTGCGGACTTGGTACTGATTGCCACGCCCGTCGCCACCGTTCCTGCCATTTTGACCGCGCTGCGCCCCGTTTTGCCGGAACACACTTGGATTTCCGATGTCGGCAGCACCAAATCTTCGGTCATCGAAGCCTTCCGCCGCTGTCTGCCCGACCGCCTGCACCACTGCATCGCCGCCCACCCGATTGCCGGTTCGGACAGAAGCGGTGCGCAAGCCGCGCAGTTCGGGCTGTTCCGCCACAGAAAACTCATCATCACGCCACACGGCGGCGAACATTCAGACGGCATTGCCTTGATAGAAAACCTGTGGCACGCGGTCGGGGCGGAAATTTATACGATGGACGCGCAACGCCACGACGCGGTTTTCGCCGCCGTCTCCCATATGCCCCACCTGACCGCCTTCGCCTATGTCCACCAGATTCTCGACCACCCCGACGGACAGGAATATCTGAAATTCGCCGCCACGGGCTTTCGGGACTTCACCCGCATCGCCTCCGGTCATCCCGCCGTGTGGGCGGACATCTGCCTTGCCAACAAAGACAGCCTGCTGCAACTGGTTCAAGGCTTGGGCAAACAGTTGGACGTTTTGGCAAACATCCTGACCACCGACGACCGCGAAGCCCTGTACCGCTATTTTGAAGAAGCCAAAACCACACGCGACCGCTGGCTGGACGGCAACTGACCGCCCTGCCGTCTGAAAAGCAAACCGCCCAGACCCGAAATCTGCGGCGGTTTGTCTCAACCGGGCCTGCCGTCCGAACGCGGACGAATCAGCCAAGGAATATACTTCCACGCATACACCAAAAGCGCGAGTGCAAACAAAACCGAAGAGGTGCGTATGCTGTGCGTGTAGGCAGTGCCGGAAGAAAATACGGCAACCATACGGACGGCGGTTGCCGCCATCATCAGCCAAAACGCAAACGGAACGGATTTGGGCGGCGGATAAATCGGATTGCCCGTATGACCGAGCGCGGTACGCGCCATCATGCCCAAAGTCAGCACGCCGATACCGCCGACCCCAATCAGATGCACACCCAGATTGAGGAAAGCGGGTTTGAAATAAGACGCGCCGACCGCAATCAGCCCCAATCCGGTAAACAGATAGCCGGCAAACAGAATCCACAGCATCGGCTCTTTCAACACAGGCTTATACCACCAGCGGTACACCTGCACGGTAAAAATCACACCTGCCGCAAACGCGAAAGCCGCCGACAGCCAAGGCATCACGCCGTGCGCCATCAGCATGGCGGTCAGCATGGGCAGCCACAGCGAAGCCTGCGCCACCCATTTCGGACTGGGAATCTGCGGCACATTCAACCGTTTGGACGTAAAAAACGAAATAATCCGCGTACCAATCAGACCGATAAAACCCGACACCATCACCAAGCCCGACTGCAATCCGCTCAAGAGTCCGCCTAGGTTGCCGTTGTGCAGCTGGACGTGGAACGCCGCATGCGTGCCGCCCAAGACGAACAGCGCGAACACGGCAACATAGTTGCGTTGATTCTGCGAACGGATAACGGGCAAAGCCATGCACACCGCGCCGTACCAGAAAAACAGCGTACCGAGTATGCCGCTTGCCGACGCACCCCAACCCGGGATAAAGGCGGCAATCCGCGCAGCCAGCCAAAAGATAGTCAAGCCGACCAGAACGCCGCCCCGCGTGGGCGGCTGCCCCGTCCAAGTGGCGACGGCGGTCAGCAGGAAGGCGACGACGACCAGTCCGGCATAACCCCAAATCATCTCATGCGCGTGCCAATAGAAACCGGACAGCTCGTGCGTTCCCGTGTAGCCGAAACCCCACAGCAATACGGACAATGCGCCGTACAGAGCCGCCAGCGAATAAAATGGGCGGAACGCCATTGCCCAGACGGGGTGCTTGGTAAATTTCATGTGTGTTCCTTGTTTATCATTAATATATTTGCCGCAAAACGGAATCATGCCGGCAAAAACGGTTCGGCGGCGGGAAACAGCTCGCGTTCTTCAAAGCGCGCGTGGTCGCGCAGGGTTGTGGCAAAAGCGGTATTCCACGCCGCGTTACCGTATTCGGGGCTTGCCATCATCTGCCGCAGTCGGGCGTGGTCTTTCTCGAAACGTTGTTTCAATTCGGGGGCGACATTCTGCCAAATTGGGGCAAACTTGGCTTCTTCTTCGCGAAAATGGGTTTCCAATTCGGCAAAATGCGGTTCGAGTTCGTCCCGATGCCTTTCTTCCGGCGTCCGCAACAGACGCACGCACAGGGAAAGCGAATGGTGGTGGTCACGCGAAAGCCCGATAAGGGCGGGATGTCGTTTCAACGGTTTCATGATTTTGAGTTACAATAACAAATTATCAAACGGTAGCGCGGATGTTTCAGACGGCATACCGCCGCAGACAGGCTGCATTCTACCGCCCCGACGGACAGGGTTTCAACCATTAAGGTATTGTCCGTGAACCTTAAACCGTACCGATAAGAATAACAATCCATACCGAGAAAATCATGTATTTGACACAACATACGGACTACGGGCTGCGCGTCCTTATCTACACTGCCATCAACGACGATGCGCTGGTCAACATCAGTACCATCGCCGTAACCTACGGCATTTCCAAAAGCCATCTGATGAAGGTCGTTACCGCGCTGGTCAAAGGCGGCTTCCTCCACAGTGTGCGCGGAAAAGGCGGCGGTCTGCGGCTTGCCGCACCGCCCGACCGCATCAACATCGGCTCGGTTGTCCGCCACCTCGAACCGATGCAGCTGGTCGAGTGCATGGGCGAGAACAACGAATGCCTGATTACACCGTCCTGCCGGCTGACGGGCATACTCGGCGGCGCGATGAAGTCGTTTTTCACGTATCTGGACGGTTTCACGCTCCAAGACCTGCTCAACAAGCCGACCTACGACCTGCTCTACGAACCGAGAATTCCGATTGCGGTGCAGTAATGCATCAAAATGCCGTTTCAAACGGATATTCCGACCGAGCGCGATACGCGCCGGCATTTCGGACTGCCGCCGGCAAGGCGCGCAATGCCGTCTGAACAGCCGATGCTTCAGACGGCATCGGTTTCCCTACAAACCGAACACCGCCGTATCGCCACAACCCCGGCGCACCAGTTCCGTGCCGTCGGTCATATCGACGACGGTGGTCGGCTCGGTTCCGCACCAGCCGCCGTCAATCACCAAATCGACGGCGTGTTCCAAACGCTCGCGGATTTCATAAGGATCGGTCAATGGTTCGCCGTCTTCGGGCAGCATCAGGGTGCAGCTTAAAAGCGGCTCGCCCAATTCCCCCAGCAGGGCTTGTGCAATGGCATTATCGGGAATACGCAGCCCGATGGTTTTGCGTTTCGGGTGCAGCGTGCGCGCCGGCACTTCCTTCGTCGCCTGCAAGATAAAGGTATAAGGCCCGGGCGTGGCGGCTTTAAGCTGACGAAACTGTACGTTGTCAATTTTGGCGTACGTGCCCAACTCGCTCAAATCGGCGCACATCAGGGTCAGGTGGTGTTTCAAATCGATTTTGCGGATGGAGAGTATGCGTTCCATCGCCGCCTTATCGCCGAGTTTGCAACCCAAGGCGTAACACGAATCGGTCGGATAAACCACCACGCCGCCTTGATTGACGATTTCAACCGCCTGCTTGATGAGGCGTTCTTGGGGATTGTCGGGATGAATAGCGAAAAACTGTGCCATGGTTTGTGTCCTTATCGTCATGTTTTCCGTATTGTACGCCCAAAATCCAAACAAAATGCCGTCTGAAAATTTCAGACGGCATTGTGCGGACTCGTCCCTTTTTTGGCTACAAGATGCCGGCAAGTTCGGCAGTGTCGCAGGCAATCATCAGTTCTTCATTGGTCGGGACAACCAAAACAGCCGGAGAAGAATCGGTCGGGCTGATAATACCCGAATTGCCGTAGCGTTTGTCCATATTGGCTTTAGTGTCGATGTGCAGACCCAAGAAATCAAGATAGGAAACGGTTTTGGCTCGGATATTACGTGAGTTTTCGCCAATACCGCCGGTGAACACGAGTGCGTCAACGCCGCCGCAGGCCACAGCCATCGAAGCGATGTATTTGGCGAGGCGGTAGGTCATGACTTCGAGGGCGAGGCGCGCGCCTTCGTGGCCTTCGTCGGCGGCGATTTCGAGGGTGCGGCAGTCGTTGGAAAGTTCGGAAATACCGAGCAAACCTGATTTTTTGTTCAGCATTTCATCCACTTGGGCAACATCCATCCCGGCGTGGGAAGTCAGATAGCTGTATACGCCCGGATCGATGTCGCCGCAACGTGTACCCATTACCAAACCTTCGATCGGCGTGAAACCCATACTGGTATCGACGGATTTGCCGTTTTTGATGGCGGTAATGGATGCGCCGTTGCCTAAGTGGGCAATAATCATGCGGATGTCTTCCAAAGGTTTGCCCAAGATGCGTGCGGCTTCAGGGGCAACGTAACGCATACTGGTGCCGTGGAAACCGTAGCGGCGGAAAGCGTATTTTTTACGCAACTCGCGCGGCACGGCATAAGTGTAGGCACGCTCCGGCATGGTTTGGTGGAACGAAGTATCCATCACGCCGACATTGGGCAGACCGGGGAAATGTTCCTGTGCGGCAAGGATGCCGCTGATGTTGGCGGGGTTGTGCAGCGGCGCAAGCGGAATGCAGGCATTGAGTTCGTCCATTACGGCCTGGTCGATCAAAACAGACTCGCTGTATTTTTCGCCGCCGTGGGCGATGCGGTGGCCGATGGCTTTGATGCGGTCGTGCAGACCGTGTTTTTCCAGTTCGTTCAAAAGCATACCCACCGCGCCGGCGTGGCAATTTCGGCCGCTCAGGGGAACTTGGCGTTTGTTGCCGTCTTTGTTGAACGTAATGACGGCTTCGGGCGTGGTCAGGCGTTCGCCGAGGCAGCTTAGGACGACGCTGCCGCTTTTTCGGTCGATAACGGCGCCTTTGAGCGATGAACTGCCGCAGTTCAGAACGAGGATGAGTTGGTCGGACATGATGTTTCTCCTTGTAGTTTGTGGTTGTTTTTTTGGTGTGGGGTCGTCTGAAAAAGGCAGACATCAGGCGCAAGGTGTTTCAGACGGCCTCTTTGGGCAAAGCGTATGCCGCATTTTCTATCGTTATTCCGTCCCCGCCTACGCGAGGACAGGCTGTGGCGGGAATCCAGAATGTAGAACTCACGAAACCTGTTTTCCCCTACCAATCCTCCATATTGACAGGTCTAGATTCCCGCCTGCGCGGGAATGACGGTAATACGGGAAGCTGTCTTTTATCGGGGTTTCCGTGTTCTTCCTTGTGATTTGCCGCCTTCCGCCACAGGGCAAGGGAAAGGAATGGTCAGTGATTTGATGTTTACTTGTTTTTCAGACGACCTGTTTATGGCTCGCGGGCAAACCCATGCTACGTCAATTTAAAAACAATCTTCCGGCACCCTGACCCAACCTTCCATCATCACGCGTGCGCTGCGGCTCATAACCGCTTTGGTGGCCGTCCATTGTCCGTCCTGACATTCGGCGGCTGCACCGACGCGCAATGTGCCGGAAGGATGCCCGAAGCGCACTTCTTTACGCGTTCCGCCGCCTGCGGCAAGGTTGACCAGCGTACCGGGCACGGCGGCGGCGGTCGCAATGGCAACAGAGGCGGTACCCATCATCGCGTGGTGCAATTTGCCCATGCTCAGGGCGCGTACCAGCAAATCGATGTCGGCGGCATTCACGGTTTTGCCACTGGAGGCGGTGTAATCGGCGGCGGGCGCGACGAAGGCGACTTTCGGCGTGTGCGCGCGAGCGGCAGCTTCGGATACGTCGCTGATCAGACCCATTTTCAGCGCACCGTAAGCGCGGATTTTCTCGAATTTTTCCAAAGCCGCGGCATCGTTGTTGATGTCGTCTTGCAACTCTTTGCCCGTGTAGCCCAAGTCGGCGGCATTCAGGAAAACGGTCGGAATGCCCGCGTTGATGAGCGTGGCTTTCAAACGGCCTATATTCGGCACATCAATTTCATCGACCAAATTGCCGGTTGGGAACATACTGCCTTCACCGTCGGCTGGATCAAGAAATTCGATTTGTACTTCGGCTGCCGGGAACGTTACGCCGTCGAGCTCAAAATCGCCTGTTTCCAAAACTGCGCCGTTTTGCATCGGTACATGGGCAATAATGGTTTTGCCGATGTTTTTCTGCCAGATTTTGACCGTGCAGATGCCGTCTGAAGGAATCTTGCCTTTATCGACCAAGCCTTGCTCGATGGCAAATGCGCCCACGGCGGCGGTGAGGTTGCCGCAGTTGCCACTCCAATCGACAAAAGGTTTGTCGATGGAAACTTGCCCGAAAAGGTAATCGACATCGTGATCGGCGCGTTCGGACTTGTCCAAAATCACCGCCTTGCTGGTGGACGAGCTGGCGTTGCCCAAACCGTCTATCTGCTTGCCGTAGGGATCCGGGCTGCCGAGTACGCGCAAGAGGATTTTGTCGCGTGCGCTTCCCGCTTCCCGCGCCGCCTCGGGCAGGTCGGAACGTTTGAAAAACACGCCTTTTGATGTACCGCCACGGTAGTAAACGGCGGGAATTTTAATTTGCGGCATTTCTAGATTCTCCTTATGTAGCGTGGGCTCTGCCCACGATTTTTATAGTGGATTAGGCTGCCACTCCGACCAAAGCCGTTTGATTCCGCAAACTGTCGGGGTTC
>NZ_KV815346.1:0-8850 GCF_001814225.1 Neisseria sp. HMSC070F02
GCGAATTTCGATTTAACTTCGGCACACCGTCCCGGCAGCTAAAAATCCTACAGGATTGGTGTGGGATTTAGGGCTAATCTAGTACAGCCCCTAAAATTTTTCGTTTTCAAACCTTCACCGCTTGCCATCAGCGTTAAATTTTTTTACGATAAGCACATAGATTGTAAACAATCGGTCACAAGCCGGTTTGTTTTTTCAGAAGACATTATCCCTGTCAGACGCTGTTTCTATATATTTTGCCTATAACGGCTTGTTTTTAATAAATAATTCAAGAGGTATCAACGTGTCTGATTCCAAGACGAAAGAACGCGCCACATTCGGCACGCGCCGCGCGTTTATGATTGCCGCCATCGGGTCCGCCGTCGGCTTGGGCAATATTTGGCGTTTCCCCTATATTGCTTTTGAAAACGGCGGCGGCGCGTTCATCCTGCCCTATCTGGTCGCGCTTCTGACGGCGGGCATCCCGCTGCTGCTGCTCGATTATGCCATCGGCCACCGTTACCGTGGTTCTGCGCCCTTGGCTTTCCGCCGCCTCGGACGATGGTTTGAGCCGGTCGGCTGGTGGAACGTGATGACCAATATCGTCATCTGCATCTATTACGCGGTAATTATCGGTTGGGCGGCAAGCTATACCTATTATTCGGTCAACGCCGCCTGGGGTGCGGATCCGCAGGGTTTTTTCTTTAAGGACTTCCTGCAAATGGCGGGCCCGGAAGCCTTGGGTTTGGATTTTGTCGGCAAAGTCGCCGGTCCTTTGGCGGGCGTGTGGGTTTTTACCGCCGCCATTATGGCGTTGGGCGTGCAAAAGGGCGTGGCGCGCGCCTCGTCGTTCTTTATGCCGCTGCTTTTGGTGATGTTTTTGATTATGGTCGGCATTTCACTAACCCTGCCGGGTGCGGCAAAGGGCTTGGACGCATTGTTTACGCCCGACTGGTCGAAACTCGCCGATTCCAAGGTCTGGGTGGCGGCATACGGGCAGATTTTCTTTTCGCTTTCCATCTGCTTCGGCATTATGGTTACCTATTCTTCTTATTTGAAGAAAAAAACCGACTTGGGCGGAACGGGGCTGGTGGTCGGTTTTGCCAACAGCAGCTTTGAACTGCTCGCGGGCATCGGCGTGTTTGCCGCATTGGGCTTTATGGCGCAGGCGGGCGGTAAGGCGGTCAACGAGGTTGCCTCAGGCGGCATCGGTTTGGCGTTTATCGCCTTTCCGACCATTATCAACCAGGCACCGATGGGCTGGCTGATCGGCATATTGTTTTTCGGTTCGCTGGTATTCGCCGGCGTTACGTCGATGATTTCCATCCTTGAAGTGATTGTGGCGGCGATTCAGGACAAGCTGAACATCGGGCGCGTCAACGCCACGCTGCTGGTCTGCATTCCGATGGGCATTGTTTCCACGCTGCTGTTCGGTACGGCGACGGGGCTGCCGGTTTTGGACGTGATGGACAAATTCGTCAACACCTACGGCATTGTTGCCGCCGGCTTTGTTTATGTTGCCGCCATCATCATCAGCGGCAGGCTGCCGGAATTACGCAAGCACCTGAACGCTTTGTCCTCCATCCGCATCGGCGGCTTGTGGACGGTCTGCGTCGTGGTTACCGTCGTGATGCTCGGCTATATGCTGTTTAAAGATACCAGCGGCCTGATGGAGAAAAATTACGAAGGTTATCCGGATGGTTTCCTCAGTATTTTCGGCTGGGGGATGTCGGCGGCGTTGGTCGTGTTCGGGCTGCTGCTGTCGTTGCTGCCTTGGAAACACGGTCAGGATTTCAACGTCAAAGACGAACACGAACATGAACAAGGAGAAGAAAAATGAGTACTTCCGCCATTGTGATGATGATTGTCTCAATCGTGATAATCTGGGGAGGGCTGCTGCTTTCCCTGTTAAGGCTGCCGAACGAGTAAGCCTTTAGAGCGTTAAAAATGCCGTCTGAACCGCTTCAGACGGCATTTTGATGTTCGGCTTGCAGGCAGGCGAGTTCGTTTGCCATTTGCTGTTCTAAGGTTTCGCGTCGGCGGATGAGTTTGTATCCGCCACCGTTAACCAACACTTCCGCCGCACGGTTGCGCGCGTTGTAATTGCTCGCCATACTGGCTCCGTATGCGCCCGCGCTGCGGATAAGCAGCAAATCCCCTTCTTCGCAGGCGATGGTGCGGTCTTTGCCGAGGAAGTCGCCGGTTTCGCAAATCGGACCGACGATGTTGGCGGTCAGCGTCGCGATGTCTTTGGTTTCGACCGCCTCGATGTGATGATAGGCATCATAAAGCGCCGGGCGCATCAAATCGTTCATCGCCGCATCGACCATCACAAAGTTTTTCTCTTCGCCGTATTTGACAAACTCGACGCGTGTCAGCAGCGAACCTGCGTTGCCGACCAGGCTGCGGCCGGGCTCAAGAATGAGTTTCAGACGGCGTGTGCCGATCAGTTTTTGAACGGCTTGGGCATACGCGCCCAAATCAGGCACATCTTCGTCTTGGTAAACAATGCCGACGCCGCCGCCCAAGTCCAAGTGTTCCAACACAATGCCTTCGGCGGCAAGCGCGTCAACCAAAATCAAAATGCGCTCGCAGGCTTCGACCAGCGGGCTTAAGTCGGTCAGTTGCGAACCGATGTGGCAGTCGATGCCGATGATTTTCAAATTGGGCTGTTGTGCGGCGTGGCGGTAGGCTTCGAGCGCGTCGGCGTAGGCGATGCCGAATTTGTTGGCTTTCAGACCTGTGGAGATGTAGGGATGGGTTTTCGCATCGACATCGGGATTGACGCGCAGGGAGACGGGCGCGGTTTTACCCAAACGCGCGGCAACTTTCTGAATACGGTCGATTTCGGGGATGCTTTCCATATTGAAGCATTTCACGCCTGCATTCAGCGCGAACTCGATTTCCGCCTCGCTTTTGCCTACGCCTGAAAATATGGTTTTTGCCGCGTCGCCGCCTGCCGCCAAAACGCGTGCCAATTCGCCGCCGGACACAATGTCAAAACCGCTCCCCAAAGAAGCAAAGTGTTTGATGATGCTCAGGTTGCCATTGGCTTTAACCGCATAGCAGACGAGCGGGGAGAGCTCGGCAAAGGCAGTTTGGTAGTGTTCAAATGCTTCGGTCAGCGCGGATTGGCTGTACACATAAAGCGGTGTGCCGAATGCTTCGGCAAGGCGGGGGTAGGGGACTTGTTCGCAAAATAGGGTCATATTTTCGTTTTCATTTTTGGGTTGGAGGGGCGGATTGCGGTTTGCCTTGAAGCTGCAAACCGGTTTGGATTACGCCGAAACGCGCCTTGTCGCCTTCTTTGGGCAGGTAGAGGTCGCCTTTGTAACCGCAGGCCGAGAGCAGGAGGGCGGTTGCCGCCGCAAAAAATACGCCGTATTTCATCGGTAAACTTCCTTCATAAGCGCGAATGTGGCAAGATTCGGCATCTTAAACAAAAAACACGCAAAAAGCTATGATGACCGAAAGCGAGTTTATCCGCGCGAGCGAAGCATTATTTGAACACATCGAAGACCAAATCGACGAAAACGGCTGGGATTTCGACTGCCGGTTTGCCGGAAACGTCCTGACCATCGAAGCCGGAGACGGCACGCAAATCATCGTCAACCGCCACACGCCCAATCAGGAATTGTGGGTTGCCGCCAAAAGCGGCGGCTACCATTTCGCCGAGCAAAACGGCAAATGGCTGGCAACGCGCGACAACCGCGATTTTTATGACGTTTTAAACGAAGCCCTGAGCGCGGCTTCGGGCGAAGCGGTAAAGATTGCCGAATTGTAATTTGAGTGTTATCACGGAAAGAAAAAATGAACACACGTCCCTTTTATTTCGGACTTATATTTATCGCGATTATCGCTATACTTGCTAACTATTTAGGAAACACTGATTTTTCCCATCATTATCATATCAGTGCTTTAATTATTGCTATCTTGCTGGGAATGGCAATCGGCAATACCATTTATCCGCAATTTTCAACACAAGTGGAAAAAGGCGTTTTGTTTGCCAAAGGCGTGCTTCTTCGCACTGGCATTGTGCTGTATGGTTTCCGCCTCACTTTTGGCGATATTGCCGATGTAGGATTAAATGCTGTCGTTACCGATGCAATCATGCTAATTTCAACCTTCTTTTTTACCGCACTTTTAGGCATTCGTTATCTAAAAATGGATAAACAATTGGTTTATCTCACTGGGGCAGGTTGCAGCATTTGCGGTGCGGCAGCAGTGATGGCGGCAGAGCCTGTTACCAAAGCAGAATCCCATAAAGTTTCAGTGGCGATTGCCGTAGTGGTCATTTTTGGGACGCTTGCTATTTTTACTTACCCCTTGTTCTACACGTGGTCACAAGATTTAATTAACGCCCATCAATTCGGTATTTATGTTGGTTCTAGTGTACACGAAGTGGCTCAAGTTTATGCGATTGGGGAAAATATTGATCCTATCGTGGCGAATACTGCCGTCATTTCCAAAATGATCCGAGTGATGATGCTCGCCCCCTTTTTATTAATGCTTTCTTGGTTATTAACACGTAGTGATGGGGTATCAGAAAATACCTCACACAAAATTACAATTCCTTGGTTTGCTGTACTTTTTATTGGTGTTGCCATTTTTAATTCTTTTGATTTATTACCAAAAGAACTCGTGAAATTATTCGTTGAAATCGATTCTTTCTTATTAATTTCATCAATGGCTGCGCTTGGCTTAACGACGCACGCAAGCGCAATCAAAAAGGCAGGATTAAAACCGTTTGTTTTAGGAATACTAACTTATTTATGGCTAGTGGTTGGTGGATTTTTAGTGAACTATGGAATATCAAAATTAATATAAAATTCACTAAAGAGAGCGTTACCCAATGGCACAATTACCGCTATATCTGACTGCCGAAATCGGAAATTTTACTGTCGGCACGCCTAAAGTTTTAGAATCATTTTCCAAACATATCCCTTATGGTGTCGTCTTTGAAGACGACGGCGACACGGGCTACTTCTATGCTGCTTCGCAAGACGGGATTTTAGATGCCTTGCACATCTACAATGTCGAAGATGTATCCGACAAACATATCCCCAATCATGTCTTGATTTTATGGGATGATGCCTGCACCATAGCCGCATTGTGTGTCAACGACTACATTCATGCCGTCTATGATTTTGTCGAACAGGCAGGATATTGCCGCAACGGCTTCCCTGAAGCAGGCGGCGAATGGGTGAAAGTCGAAAACCGCGTCTTGGATGATGAATTGCTGGACAAAATCCTATCCCGAGAACCTACATAACCCGCACAAAAGGATACCCAAATGCCCCTACTAGACAGTTTCAAAGTCGATCACACCCGTATGCATGCCCCCGCCGTACGCGTGGCGAAAACCATGACCACGCCCAAAGGCGACACCATTACCGTGTTCGACCTGCGCTTTTGCATTCCCAACAAAGAAATCCTGCCTGAAAAAGGCATACACACGCTGGAGCATTTGTTCGCAGGTTTTATGCGCGACCACTTGAACGGCAACGGCGTGGAAATCATCGACATTTCCCCGATGGGCTGCCGCACCGGTTTTTATATGAGCCTTATCGGCACGCCTTCCGAACAGCAGGTCGCCGATGCGTGGCTGGCTTCGATGCAGGATGTTTTGAATGTCAAAGACCAAAGCAAAATCCCCGAGTTGAACGAATACCAATGCGGCACTTATCAAATGCACTCGCTCGCCGAAGCGCAGCAAATCGCGCAAAACGTGTTGGCGCGCAAAGTGGCGGTGAACAAAAACGAAGAGCTGACGCTGGATGAAGGGCTGCTGAACGCCTAATCCGCCAAAAATGCCGTCTGAACAAGGGTTTCAGACGGCATTTGCCTTTTCCGTTATAATCTGGGGTTGTGCGGGGGCGGGTTTTAAGCCGGCATCGTCCTTCCCTATTTTTTTCTGTCCCTTATCGGTTTTAAGCGGGTTTTTTATGTCCAACAGACCTACACTCCTCCTCGTTGACGGCTCTTCCTATCTCTACCGCGCGTATCACGCGATGGGGCAAAACCTGACCGCACCCGACGGTGCACCGACGGGCGCGCTGTATGGCGTATTGAATATGTTGCGCCGTTTGCGGTCGGAATATCCGCACGATTATTGCGCGGTGGTTTTTGATGCGAAAGGCAAAAATTTCCGCCATCAAATGTTTGAAGAATACAAGGCGACGCGCCCGCCGATGCCCGACGATTTGCGCCCGCAGGCGGAAGCACTGCCGGATTTAGTGCGCCTGACGGGCTGGCCGGTATTGGTGATTGGGCAAGTGGAGGCGGACGATGTGATCGGCACGCTGGCGAAACAGGGGGCGGAACATGGTTTGCGAGTCATTGTTTCGACCGGCGATAAGGACATGGCGCAGTTGGTGGATGAGCGCGTTACGCTGGTGAACACGATGAGCGGAGAAACGCTGGATATTGAAGGCGTGAAGGCAAAATTCGGCGTGCGTCCCGACCAAATCCGCGATTATCTCGCGCTGATGGGCGACAAGGTGGACAACGTGCCGGGCGTGGAAAAATGCGGCCCGAAAACGGCGGTGAAGTGGCTGGAAGCCTACGGCTCGTTGCAAGGCGTGATAGAACACGCTTCGGAAATCAAGGGCAAAGTGGGCGAGAATCTGCGTGCCGCCCTGCCGCGCCTGCCGCTGTCGTATGACTTAGTAACGATTAAAACCGATGTGGACTTGCACGCCGAGCTTTCAGACGGCATCGAAAGCCTGCGCTGTACTACGCCGAAATGGGCGCAGCTGGTTGTCGATTTCAAACGCTGGGGCTTCCGCACCTGGCTGAAAGAAGCGGAATCAAACATGAATACCGGCTCGACCGATGATTTGTTCGGCAGCGACAGCATCGGCGAGCAGGCGGCTTTGAATGCGGAAATGCCGTTTGAAAAACAAGCCGAAAAAGCCACCGCCCCCGAAAGGCTGGATTATCAAGCCGTTACCACCGAAGCGCAGTTTGCCGCTTTGTTGGACAAACTGGCTCAGGCGGACACAATCGGCATTGATACGGAAACCACGTCATTAGACGCGATGAACGCCGCGCTGGTCGGCATCAGCATTGCGTTCCAAGCAGGCGAAGCGGTTTACATCCCCGTAGGACACAGCCTGACCGCCGCGCCTGAACAGCTTGATTTACAAGACGTATTAGGCCGTCTGAAACCGCATTTGGGAAACCCCGCCCTAAAAAAAATCGGGCAAAACCTCAAATACGACCAACACGTTTTCGCCAACTACGGCATCGCCCTGAACGGCATTGCCGGCGACGCCATGCTCGCTTCCTACATCATCGAGAGCCATCTCGGACACGGCTTGGACGAATTGTCCGAACGCTGGCTGGGCTTGGAAACCATTACCTACGAATCGTTGTGCGGCAAAGGCGCGAAGCAAATCGGTTTTGCCGATGTCGCCATCGGGCAGGCGACCGAATACGCCGCCCAAGACGCCGATTTCGCCCTGCGCCTCGAAGCGCACCTGCGCGCGCAAATGGACGAAAAACAGCTTGAAATGTATGAAAAAATGGAGCTACCCGTCGCGCAGGTATTGTTTGAAATGGAACGCAACGGCGTGCAAATTGACCGCGCCGAACTCACCCGCCAAAGTGCGGAACTCGGCGCGGAGCTGATGAAGCTCGAACAACAAGCCTACGCCGCCGCAGGCCAGCCGTTCAACCTCAATTCGCCCAAACAGCTGCAAGAAATCCTGTTCGACAAAATGGGCATCCCGACAAAAGGGCTGAAAAAAACTGCCAAAGGCGGCATTTCCACCAACGAAGCCGTGCTCGAACAGCTCGCGCCCGACTACCCCCTGCCCAAAATCATCCTGCAAAACCGCAGCCTGGCGAAACTCAAATCCACCTACACCGACAAACTGCCCGAAATGATTTCTCCCCGGGATAACCGCGTGCATACCACCTACGCCCAAGCCGTCGCCATTACAGGACGCTTGGCAAGCAACAACCCCAACCTGCAAAACATCCCCATCCGCACCGCCGAAGGCCGCCGCGTACGTCGCGCCTTTACCGCACCGCAAGGCAGCGTCATCGTTTCCGCCGACTATTCCCAAATCGAGCTGCGCATCATGGCGCACCTCTCTGGCGACAAAACCCTCATCGCTGCGTTCCAAAACGGCGAAGACGTACACCGCCGCACCGCCGCCGAAGTGTTCGGCATCGCCCCCGAAAACGTCTCGTCCGAACAACGCCGCTACGCCAAAACCATCAACTTCGGCCTCATTTACGGCATGGGCCAATACGGCCTCGCCAAATCATTGGGCATCGACAACATCTCCGCCAAAAACTTTATCGACCGCTACTTCGCCCGCTATCCCGGCGTCGCCGAATACATGCAGCGCACCAAAGAACAAGCCGCCGCACAAGGCTTTGTCGAAACCCTGTTCGGCAGAAGGCTCTACCTGCCCGACATCCACAACAAAAACGCCAACGCCCGCGCCGGAGCCGAACGCGCCGCCATCAACGCCCCCATGCAAGGCACCGCCTCCGACCTCATCAAACGCGCCATGATAGACGTGTCCCGCTGGCTTTCAGAGTGCGAAGCCTCCCCGTGGGACGAACTCTTACAAAGCAAACTGATTATGCAGGTGCATGACGAACTGGTGCTGGAAGTCGTTGAAACCGAACTGGATTTTGTCAAAGAAAAACTGCCGCAGATTATGGCGAAAGTGGGCGGCGGATTATTGGATGTACCGCTGGTGGCTGAGGTTGGCGTAGGGGAGAATTGGGAAGAGGCACATTGATTGAAAGGTGTTATATGCTATCTTTATTTAAATAAAATTTAATTTTTGGTATATTTTTTCTAAATGTTCCTATAGTATAGTGGATCAACAAAAATCAGGACAAGGCGAC
>NZ_KV815347.1:0-200 GCF_001814225.1 Neisseria sp. HMSC070F02
CAAAGCCGTTTGATTCCGCAAACTGTCGGGGTTCGCCACAATCTACGGCTACTGTGTTGTGATACGGCAGATTATTAAACCCCGTCATTCCCGCGCAGGCGGGAATCCAGATTTATCCGCACAGAAACTCATCGGATAAAAAGGTTTCCTCAATTCCACTTTCTGGATTCCCGCCTGCGCGGGAATGACGATTTACAGTA
>NZ_KV815348.1:0-2105 GCF_001814225.1 Neisseria sp. HMSC070F02
GCCCCCGCGCTGTGGTTCGGACCTGTGCAAAATGGTAAGGTGCAGATGTATTCCGCTTCGGTTTCTACCTACCCCGACAGTTCGAGCAGCCGCATCTTCCTTCAAAATCTGAAAAGAAAAACCGACCCCGGCAGACCCGGCCGCTATTCCCTCGCAACCTTGAATAAGTCGGATATTGAAAGTCGAGAGCCGACTTTCACAGGGCGGCAAACAATCATCCGATTGGATGGCGGCGTACAGCAGATCAAACTGGATAAAAGCAATGAGGCCACCGGTTTAAATGGAAATACCAACAACAACACTTTCGGCATTGTTAAGGAATATAGCGTCAATCCTGAGACCAATGAGTGGAAAAAAGTGCTGCTGCCTTGGACGGTTCGGAGTTTTAGTAATGACAATGAATTTGTAAAATTCAACAAAGAATCAGACAATTACAGCCAAAGATACCGCATCCGCGAAAACGGCAACAACAGCAAGCGCGATTTGGGCGACATCGTCAACAGCCCCATCGTGGCGGTCGGCGGGTATTTGGCTACTTCCGCCAACGACGGGATGGTGCATATCTTCAAAAAAGGCAACGGCGGGGATGACCGCAACTATAGTCTGAAGCTCAGCTACATCCCCGGCACGATGCCGCGCAAGGATATTGAAAGCAAAGACTCCAACCTCGCCAAAGAGCTGCGCACCTTTGCCGAAAAAAGCTATGTGGGCGACCGCTACGGCGTGGACGGCGGCTTTGTTTTGCGCAAAGTTGATAACTTAAACGGGCAAAACCGCGTGTTTATGTTCGGCGCGATGGGCTTTGGCGGCAGAGGCGCATACGCCTTGGATTTGACCAAAGCCGACGGCAGTGACCCGACAAAAGCCTCTTTGTTTGATGTAAAAGATAACGGCAATAATGGCAATAATCGCGTGGAATTAGGCTACACCGTCGGCACGCCGCAAATCGGCAAAACCCACGACGGCAAATACGCCGCTTTCCTCGCCTCCGGTTATGCGACTAAAGAAATTAACAGCACAGACAATAAAACCGCGCTGTATGTGTATGATTTGGAAAGCAGCGGCACGCTGATTAAAAAAATCGATGTACCCGGCGGCAAGGGCGGGCTTTCGTCCCCCACGCTGGTGGATAAAGATTTGGACGGCATTGTCGATATCGCCTATGCCGGCGATCGCGGCGGCAAGATGTACCGCTTTGATTTAAGCAATCAAGATTCTAGTCAATGGACTGTACGCACTATTTTTGAAGGCACAAAACCGATTACTTCCGCGCCCGCCATTTCCCAACTGAAAGACAAACGCGTGGTTATCTTCGGCACGGGCAGTGATTTGAGTGAGGAGGATGTTGATAATAATGATATACAATCTATTTACGGTATTTTTGACAATGACACAGACACGGGTTTTGCGCAAGACGGACTGGGCAAAGGGCTGCTCGAGCAAAAGCTGGAAAAAGACAAAGACGGCAAAACGCTGTTTTTAAGCGACTACAAAAGGTCTGACGGCTCGGGCGACAAGGGCTGGGTAGTGAAATTGGAAGCCGGACAGCGCGTTACCGTCAAACCGACCGTGGTATTGCGTACCGCCTTTGTAACCATCCATAAATATACGGGTACGGACAAATGCGGCGCGGAAACCGCCATTTTGGGCATCAATACCGCCGACGGCGGCAAGCTGACCAAGAAAAGCGCGCGCCCGATTGTGCCGGAAGCCAATCAGGCTGTCGCGCAATATTCCGGTCATAAGAAAGGCACCAACGGCAAATCCATCCCTATAGGTTGTATGGAAAAAGGCAATGAAACCGTCTGCCCGAACGGATATGTTTACGGCAAACCGGTTAATGTGCGTTATCTGGATGAAAAGAAAACAGACGGATTTTCAACAACGGCAGACGGCGATGCGGGCGGCAGCGGTATAGACCCCGCCGGCAAGCGTTCCGGCAAAAACAACCGCTGCTTCTCCCAAAAAGGGGTGCGCACCCTGCTGATGAACGATTTGGACAGCTTGGACATTACCGGCCCGACGTGCGGTATGAAACGAATCAGCTGGCGTGAAATCTTCTACTGATTTGCACGCGAAAATGCCGTCCGAAAGGTTTTCGGACG
>NZ_KV815349.1:0-3360 GCF_001814225.1 Neisseria sp. HMSC070F02
GGAGGGAAAGGAATTTTGCAAAGGTCTCAATCTTGAACAAAAAAGAACCGCCCCGAATCAGGGCGGTTTTGTTTTGTGGCGGAAACGGTGGGATTCGAACCCACGGAGGATTTGCACCCTCAGCGGATTTCGAGTCCGCTGCATTCAGCCTCTCTGCCACGTTTCCGATAATGCAGTAAAACCAAATAAAAATGCCGATGCTTTATGCTACTTCATTTTTATTTGGTTTTTGACCTCAAGGATTGGCGGAAGCGGTGAGATTCGAACTCACGGAGGGCTATCAACCCTCGACGGTTTTCAAGACCGTTGCATTAAACCGCTCTGCCAC
Source organism: Neisseria sp. HMSC070F02 (assembly GCF_001814225.1). Taxonomy (NCBI): domain Bacteria; kingdom Pseudomonadati; phylum Pseudomonadota; class Betaproteobacteria; order Neisseriales; family Neisseriaceae; genus Neisseria; species Neisseria sp. HMSC070F02. The sequence goes on from NZ_KV815349.1 coordinate 329, forward strand.
GCTTCCGTCTTCTTGAAGATTAGGAATAATAATGAAATTTATACATTTTGCCAAGCACTTTTTTCGGAAAATACTTAATTTATTGTTTTCACTTTATTTGTTCCGAACGCATAAAAACCCATTCGCTTTCATTTGAAGCCGCGTCATTGAATGCGTAGCCTTCGTAATTAAAATTTTTCAGCATTTCAGGGTCGGTAATATGATGTTCTGCCGCATAGCGCACCATTAATCCGCGCGCGCGCTTGGCATAGAAACTGATGATTTTATATTGACCGTTTTTTTCGTCTTTAAATATCGGGGTAATCAGCCGCGCCCGAAGTTTTTTCGTGTTGACGGACTTGAAATATTCCTGTGAGGCAAGGTTGACAAGCGTATTGCTGCCTGCTTGGGCAAGCGTGTCATTTAAAAGGTTGGTAATGATGTCGCCCCAAAACTCATACAAATTCTTGCCGCGCAAATTGGCAAATGCCGTCCCCATTTCCAAACGATAGGGCTGTATCAGGTCTAACGGGCGAAGAAGACCGTACAGACCGGACAGCAGGCGGACATGGTTTTGCAGATAGCGTATCTGTCCAATATCCAATGTGTTTGCATCCATACCTTCGTAAACATCGCCGTTGAACATAAAGACCGCCTGTTTGGCGTTTTCCGGCGTAAACGGCGTGTTCCATTCTGCATTGCGCTGCGCGTTTAAGAGGGCAATTTTGTCGGAAACGTGCATCAGTTCGGCAATCTGTTGCGGCGCAAGCTCGCGCAACTGCTGCATTAGAATGTCGGACTCTGCCAGCAGGTCGGGTTGGGTAAACTCGCTGACAGGGGCAGGGTCTTTTTCATTAAGGTTCTTCGCAGGGGAAAGGACAAAAAACATAATCTGCTCGGTATTGTGTCAAACACGGGGATTTTAAGTTTAAACGTGTTTGCGGGCAAGCCGATTAAAAGTGAAGTATAGTGGATTAAATTTAAACCAGTACAGCGTTGCCTCGCCTTGCCGTACTATCTGTACTGTCTTCGGCTTCGTCGCCTTGTCCTGATTTTTGTTAATCCACTATAATTACCGTTATAGCAAATTCAACCGTAAAATATTGAAAAATGCCGTCTGAACAAAAGTTCAGACGGCATTTTTTTATTCTTTACCGATATAGGGAAACAATGGTTTCCGCAGCTTTGACACAAGTTGCGACATCGGCAACCAAAGCGATACGGACATAACCTTCCCCGGGATTGCCCTGTTCGGTATCCCGTGCCAAAAAGCGTCCGGGCAATACTTGGATAGCGGCTTTTTGCCATAAATTGCGTGCAAATGCCAAATCGTCGCCATCGGGGACTTTCAACCAGATGTAAAACGAGGCATCCGGTAATTTAACATCAAATACCTGTTGCAAAATGGGAATAACGCGCTCAAATTTTTCCTGATACAGGCGGCGGTTGTCGATAACGTGCTGTTCGTCATCCCAAGCGGCAATACTTGCGCGCTGCACGGGAATGCTCATTGCACTGCCGTGATAGGTTCTGTAAAGCAGAAAGTTTTTAAGCAGTTCGGCATCGCCGGCGACAAAACCGGAACGCAGGCCCGGAACGTTGGAACGCTTGGACAAACTGGTGAACATAAGCAGTTTTTGCCTGCTTCGACCCAACTGTGCAGCGGCCTGCAGGCAGCCTAAAGGTTTGTTGCCGTCGAAATAGATTTCGGAATAGCATTCATCCGAGGCAATAATGAAACCATATTTATCCTGTAAATCAAAAACTTCTTTCCATCCATCCAAATCCAGTACGCTGCCGCTGGGGTTGTTGGGCGAGCAGACGAACACCAGTTTGGTGCGTTTCCAAACCTCTTCGGAAATACTACGCCAATCGGGGTTGAAAGACGGCGCGGGGCAATTGGCAAAATGGATTTCACCGCCGCCCAAAAGTGTCGCACCTTCGTAAATCTGATAAAAGGGATTCGGGCTGACAATTGCGGGTTTGATGCCGTCTGAAACAGGGTTCAACACGGTTTGAACAAAAGAAAACAACGCCTCCCTACTGCCTAAAACCGGCAGAATTTCATTATCCGCATCCACTGTCAAGCCATCGTAACGGCGTTTTAACCAGTTTGCACACGCCTGACGCAGTTCAGGCAGACCGGCCGTCAGCGGATATTTTTCCAACTCGTGCAATGAGGCGGTCAGCGCATCCGTAATGACTTTCGGTGTCGGATGTTTCGGTTCGCCGATGTGAAGGGGGACGGCTTCCAGACCTTCGGGCGCGGAAATGCCCTGCATCGCTTCACGCAGTCGGGCAAAGGGATAGGGTTTGAGTTGGTTGAGTAAGGTATTCATGATTTTCTCCGGTTGTCGGTATATCGGAAGATATGCCGTCTGAACCTAACGTGCCCTTCAGACGGCATTTTATATTCAATGCAAACCCGTACTGCCGAAGCCGCCCTCACCCCGGCTGCTTCCGACAAATTCCTCGACACGTTTGAAACGCGCCTGCACGATTGGCACGACAACCATCTGCGCGATACGCTCAAACGGTTTGACAGTAAACGGTTCGCTGCTTCTGTTCCATAACGACACCTTCAATTCCCCTTGATAATCGGAGTCAATCAAACCGACCAAATTGCCCAAAACAATGCCGTGTTTATGCCCCAAGCCGGAACGGGGCAGCAAAACGGCGGCATATGCGGGATTCGCCAAATAAATTGCCAAACCCGTCGGCACAAGAAACGTTTCACCCGGCTGCAAAACGACTTCCTCATCCAAACAGGCGCGCAAATCTAAACCTGCAGAACCCTCCGTTGCATAGGCAGGGATAAAATCCGCCATCCTCTCGTCCAATACTTTCATTTCTACTTCAATATTCATCGTCTTGCTCCTGCATACGGCCGATTTCAAAGATGGGAGATTATACACAAGCCGTGTTTACGCTGAAACACGGCAAATCGGTTTTGTTTTGAAATCCGTTGCCAGTGTATAATGCCCGCCCTTCCCGTTATGAAGACGAACATTATGCACACACTAAGGCAATTTATCGGGAATGACTGAAACTCA
>NZ_KV815350.1:0-278 GCF_001814225.1 Neisseria sp. HMSC070F02
ATTTATGTTTTAACAGGAGACCTTTATCTACAAAAAGACATAGATGAAAATTTAGAATTTATCCATCAAGCAGAAAATAATCCCAATGAAGTTTATTCAGGAGGTGGACAAGGTTTTTGCTGGGATATTTCTGCTGAAAAAGTAGTTTTCTATAACAACGAATTTGATGAAGAAGACGGCTGGCCTGATTTAAGCTGTTCGCTGCATACTTTTAAAACTGCTTTAATTGCTTGGAATGCTTTTTTGCAATTGCCTAAAAGTATTCATTCGGTGGTGGA
>NZ_KV815351.1:0-5348 GCF_001814225.1 Neisseria sp. HMSC070F02
TGACGGAATGTAGGTTCGTGGGAATGACGGGATGTATCTGTACTGTCTGCGGCTCGTCGCCTTGTCCGGATTTTTGTTAATTCACTATAAAAACGGGTTGATATTATCTGTACATATTAATATAATGATAATTATTATTAATCAAATAGGAGGAAAAGTAGGGATGTGTAAACCGAATTATGGCGGCATTGTCTTGTTGCCCTTACTTTTGGCATCTTGCATCGGCGGCAATTTCGGCGTGCAGCCTGTTGTCGAATCAACGCCGACCGCGTACCCCGTCACTTTCAAGTCTAAGGACGTTCCCACTTCGCCCCCTGCCGGGCCTTCGGTAGAAACCACGCCGGTCAACCGGCCCGCCGTCGGTGCGGCAATGCGGCTGCCAAGGCGGAATACTGCTTTTCATCGTGAAGATGGCACGGTAATTCCCGATAGCAAACAAGCAGAAGAACAGCTGTCGTTTAAAGAGGAAGATATCCTGTTTTTATACGGTTCCAAAGAAGATCAACGTCAGCAGCTTAAAGATAAAATTCGTCAACCAAATTCTACGGCAAGCATTATCACATCGGAAAAGAAAAATGCAAGATATAGTTATAAATTTGTAGATGCAGGTTATGTATATGTAAGGGGGGAAGATGAAATTAAGTGGACTTCAGATCACAAGCAGTTTTCCAACCGCTTAGGTTATGATGGTTTTGTATATTATTCTGGAGAACATCCTTCCCAATCTTTACCGAGCGCGGGAAAGGTAAAATATTTCGGCAACTGGCAATATATGACTGATGCCAAACGTCATCGAGCAGGTAAGGCGGTTGGCATTGACAATTTGGGTTATATCACATTTTATGGTAACGATGTTGGTGCAACTTCTTATGCGGCTAAGGATGTCGACGAAAGGGAAGAGCATCCCGCCGAATATACGGTTGATTTCGACAAAAAAATCCTAAAGGGCGAGCTGATTAAAAATCAGTATGTGCAAAAGAAAAATGATCCAACGGAACCTAAAAAACCGCTGACCATTTACAACATTACTGCCGATTTAAACGGCAACCGCTTTACCGGCAGTGCCAAAGTTAACACCGAGTTGAAGACGCGCCACGCTGATAAAGAATATTTGTTTTTCCATACCGATGCCGATCGGCGGCTTGAGGGCGGTTTTTTCGGCGATAAGGGGGAAGAGCTTGCCGGACGGTTTATCAGTAACGACAACAGCGTATTCGGCGTATTCGCAGGCAAACAAAAAACAGACGCATCAGGCACAAATCCTGCTATGCCGTCTGAAAAACACACCAAAATCTTGGATTCTCTAAAAATTTCCGTTGACGAGGCAAGTGATAAAAATCCCCGTGAGTTTGCCATTTCCACTATGCCCGATTTTGGTCATCCCGACAAGCTTCTTGTCGAAGGGCGTGAAATCTCCTTGGTCAAAGATACTCAAACCATTGATCTTGCCGACGGCAGGAAAATGACCGTCAGTGCTTGTTGCGACTTTTTGACCTATGTGAAACTCGGACGGATAAAAACCGAACGCCCGGCAAGTAAACCAAAGGCGGAAGATAAAGGGGAGGATGAAGAGGGTGCAGGCGTTGATAACGGCGAAGAAGGCGAAGACGAAGCCGTAGAAGACGAAGGCAGCGAAGAAGACGAAGTTTCCGAAGGTGATAACGGTGAAAACGAAGAAGAAATCGCCGAAGAAGAAACCGAAGAAGAAGTTGAAGAACCCGAAGAAGAAGTTGAAGAACCCGAAGAAGAATTGCCGGCAGAAGAAGGCAACGGCGGTTCAGGCAGCATCCTGCCCACTCCGGAAGCCTCTAAAGGCAGGGACATCGACCTTTTCCTGAAAGGTATCCGCACGGCGGAAGCCGACATTCCGCAAACCGGAAAAGCACACTATACCGGCACTTGGGAAGCGCGTATCGGCAAACCCATTCAATGGGATAATAAGGCGGATAAAGCGGCAAAAGCAGAGTTTAATGTTGATTTCGGCAAGAAATCGATTTCCGGAACGCTGACGGAGGAAAACGGTGTAGAACCTGCTTTCCGTATTGAAAACGGTGTGATTGATGGCAACGGTTTCCACGCGACAGCACACACTCGGGATACCGGCATCAATCTTTCGGGAACTGGTTCGACTAATCCTCAACGTTTCAAAGCCAGTAATCTTCGTGTAGAAGGAGGATTTTACGGCCCGCAGGCGGCGGAATTGGGCGGTATTATTTTCAATAATGATGGGAAATCTCTTGGTATAACTGAAGGTACTGAAAATGAAGCTGAAGCTGAAGTTGAAACTGATGTTAGCGAACAGTTAGAACCTTTAGAATCTGAAGTTAAACACCAATTCGGCGTGGTATTCGGTGCGAAGAAAGATATGCAGGAGGTGGAAAAATGAATAAGAAACACGGTTTTCAGCTTGCCCTGACTGCCTTGGCTGTTGCAGCCGCTTTCCCATCATATGCGGCAAACCCCGAAACGGCGACACCTGATGCGGCGCAGACCCAATCCCTGAAAGAGGTTACCGTCCGTGCCGCCAAAGTGGGACGGCGATCGAAAGAGGCGACCGGTTTGGGCAAAATCGTCAAAACGTCGGAAACGTTGAACAAAGAACAGGTACTCGGTATCCGCGACCTGACGCGCTACGATCCGGGCGTGGCGGTTGTCGAACAGGGCAACGGCGCGAGCGGCGGCTACTCGATACGCGGCGTGGATAAAAACCGTGTGGCGGTTTCGGTTGACGGCGTTGCCCAAATACAGGCGTTTACCGTGCAGGGATCGTTGAGCGGATACGGCGGACGCGGCGGCAGCGGTGCAATCAACGAAATCGAATATGAAAACATCAGCATGGTGGAAATCGACAAAGGCGCCGGTTCGTCCGATCACGGCAGCGGCGCACTCGGCGGTGCGGTCGCCTTCCGAACCAAAGAAGCGGCAGACCTGATTTCAGACGGCAAAAGCTGGGGGATACAGGCAAAAACCGCCTACGGCAGTAAAAACCGCCAATTTATGAAGTTGCTCGGCGCGGGATTCAGTAAAGACGGTTGGGAAGGGCTGCTAATCCGAACCGAACGCCAAGGGCGGGAAACGCGCCCGCACGGCGATATTGCGGACGGGGTGGCATACGGCATAAACCGTTTGGATGCGTTCCGCCAGACACACGATATTCAAAGCAAAGATAAAACAGGGCAATTTTTCTCAGTAGAGGGCGAGCGTGAATCCAAGCCCGTGGCAAAATTGGCGGGCTACGGGAAATATTTGAACAACCAGCTCAACCGCTGGGTAAAAGAACGTATTGAAAAAAAACAGCCTTTAAGTGCTGAAGAAGAAGCGATGGTGCGGGAGGCGCAGGCGCGCCACGAAAACCTGTCCGCCCAAGCTTACACGGGCGGCGGCAGGATATTGCCCGATCCGATGGATTACCGCAGCGGCTCTTGGCTTGCCAAGCTGGGCTACCGCTTCGGCGGCAGGCATTATGTCGGCGGCGTGTTTGAGGATACCAAACAGCGTTACGACATCCGCGATATGACGGAAAAACAGTATTACGGTACGGACGAGGCGAAAAAGTTTAGCGACAAGAGCGGGGTGTACGACGGCAACGATTTCCGCGACGGCTTGTATTTTGTGCCGAATATAGAAGAGTGGAAGGGCGATACAAATTTGGTCAAGGGCATAGGTTTGAAATATTCCCGCACCAAATTTATTGACGAACATCACCGCCGCCGCCGTATGGGTTTGCTGTACCGTTATGAAAACGAAGCGTATTCTGACAACTGGGCGGACAAGACGGTGTTGTCGTTTGACAAACAGGGCGTGGCAACCGACAACAACACGCTGAAGCTGAATTGCGCCGTGTATCCTGCTGTGGACAAATCCTGCCGCGCGTCGGCGGACAAACCGTATTCCTACGACAGCAGCGACCGTTTCCACTACCGCGAACAGCACAATGTTTTGAATGCCTCGTTTGAGAAATCGCTGAAAAACAAATGGACGAAACACCATCTGACTTTGGGCTTCGGTTACGATGCTTCCAAAGCGATCTCCCGCCCCGAACAGCTTTCCCACAATGCGGCAAGGATTTCGGAATCCACGGGATTCGATGAAAAGAATCAAGATAAGTACCGTTTGGGTAAGCCCGAAGTCGTCGAAGGGTCGGTCTGCGGCTACATCGAAACCCTGCGTTCCCGCAAATGCGTGCCAAGAAAAATCAACGGCAGCAATATCCATATTTCTTTGAACGACCGTTTTTCAATCGGCAAATATTTTGATTTCAGCTTGGGTGGCAGGTATGACCGGAAAAACTTCACCACGTCGGAAGAACTCGTCCGCAGCGGGCGGTATGTTGACCGTTCGTGGAACAGCGGCATCGTGTTCAAACCGAACCGGCATTTTTCTTTGTCTTACCGCGCCTCCAGCGGCTTCAGAACGCCCTCATTCCAAGAACTTTTCGGGATAGACATTTATCACGATTATCCGAAAGGCTGGCAGCGTCCCGCCCTGAAATCGGAAAAGGCAGCCAACCGCGAAATCGGTTTGCAGTGGAAGGGCGATTTCGGCTTTTTGGAAATCAGCAGCTTCCGCAACCGTTATACCGATATGATTGCCGTTGCCGATCACAAAACCAAATTGCCGAATCAGGCAGGACAATTGACAGAGATTGATATACGCGATTATTACAATGCCCAAAATATGTCGCTTCAAGGCGTTAATATATTGGGAAAAATCGACTGGAACGGCGTGTATGGCAAACTGCCCGAAGGTTTGTACACGACTTTGGCGTACAACCGCATCAAACCGAAATCGGTATCCAACCGGCCGGGACTGTCCCTCCGCAGCTATGCTTTGGATGCGGTACAGCCGTCGCGTTATGTTTTGGGGTTCGGATACGACCAGCCAGAGGGGAAATGGGGCGCAAACATTATGCTGACCTATTCCAAAGGGAAAAACCCTGACGAGCTTGCTTATCTGGCAGGCGATCAAAAACGATATTCGACAAAAAGAGCGTCGTCTTCTTGGTCGACGGCAGACGTTTCCGCCTATCTGAATCTGAAAAAACGGCTGACCTTGAGGGCGGCTATCTACAATATCGGCAACTACCGCTACGTTACTTGGGAATCCTTGCGCCAGACCGCGGAAAGCACGGCAAACCGGCACGGCGGCGACAGCAACTATGGAAGGTATGCCGCACCGGGCAGGAACTTCAGCCTCGCGCTCGAAATGAAGTTTTAAAGGAAATACCGTCTGAAAGCTTGATCTGCACCCCAAAAGTCGGACTAAACCGCCAACTGATTAAGGTGCAGGTTTTTTTGATTCGATATAAACAAGATTTCCGCCGTCATTCCCGCGCAGGCGGGAATCTA
>NZ_KV815352.1:0-1986 GCF_001814225.1 Neisseria sp. HMSC070F02
GCGTATAGTTCGGTTCTTCGCTGCTGCAGAAGCGGCGGGCGAACTGAAAAGTATAGCACAGAATGTTGGGGATATCGAGAGATATCTTGACAGGCGGAAGAGATACTTTATAATTCGCAACGCTCTTTAACAAAACAGATTACCGATAAGTGTGAGTGCCTTGAGCCTCACACTGTTTGAAAGACAGACAAGATAATGTTTTGAACATTGTCCTGTTGGTTTCTTTGAAGCAGACCAGAAGTTAAAAAGTTAGAGATTGAACATAAGAGTTTGATCCTGGCTCAGATTGAACGCTGGCGGCATGCTTTACACATGCAAGTCGGACGGCAGCACAGAGAAGCTTGCTTCTCGGGTGGCGAGTGGCGAACGGGTGAGTAACATATCGGAACGTACCGAGTAGTGGGGGATAACTGATCGAAAGATCAGCTAATACCGCATACGTCTTGAGAGAGAAAGCAGGGGACTTTCGGGCCTTGCGCTATTCGAGCGGCCGATATCTGATTAGCTAGTTGGTGGGGTAAAGGCCTACCAAGGCGACGATCAGTAGCGGGTCTGAGAGGATGATCCGCCACACTGGGACTGAGACACGGCCCAGACTCCTACGGGAGGCAGCAGTGGGGAATTTTGGACAATGGGCGCAAGCCTGATCCAGCCATGCCGCGTGTCTGAAGAAGGCCTTTGGGTTGTAAAGGACTTTTGTCAGGGAAGAAAAGGCTGTTGCTAATACCAGCGGCTGATGACGGTACCTGAAGAATAAGCACCGGCTAACTACGTGCCAGCAGCCGCGGTAATACGTAGGGTGCGAGCGTTAATCGGAATTACTGGGCGTAAAGCGGGCGCAGACGGTTACTTAAGCAGGATGTGAAATCCCCGGGCTCAACCCGGGAACTGCGTTCTGAACTGGGTGACTCGAGTGTGTCAGAGGGAGGTAGAATTCCACGTGTAGCAGTGAAATGCGTAGAGATGTGGAGGAATACCGATGGCGAAGGCAGCCTCCTGGGACAACACTGACGTTCATGCCCGAAAGCGTGGGTAGCAAACAGGATTAGATACCCTGGTAGTCCACGCCCTAAACGATGTCAATTAGCTGTTGGGCAACTTGATTGCTTAGTAGCGTAGCTAACGCGTGAAATTGACCGCCTGGGGAGTACGGTCGCAAGATTAAAACTCAAAGGAATTGACGGGGACCCGCACAAGCGGTGGATGATGTGGATTAATTCGATGCAACGCGAAGAACCTTACCTGGTCTTGACATGTACGGAATCCTCCGGAGACGGAGGAGTGCCTTCGGGAGCCGTAACACAGGTGCTGCATGGCTGTCGTCAGCTCGTGTCGTGAGATGTTGGGTTAAGTCCCGCAACGAGCGCAACCCTTGTCATTAGTTGCCATCATTCAGTTGGGCACTCTAATGAGACTGCCGGTGACAAGCCGGAGGAAGGTGGGGATGACGTCAAGTCCTCATGGCCCTTATGACCAGGGCTTCACACGTCATACAATGGTCGGTACAGAGGGTAGCCAAGCCGCGAGGCGGAGCCAATCTCACAAAACCGATCGTAGTCCGGATTGCACTCTGCAACTCGAGTGCATGAAGTCGGAATCGCTAGTAATCGCAGGTCAGCATACTGCGGTGAATACGTTCCCGGGTCTTGTACACACCGCCCGTCACACCATGGGAGTGGGGGATACCAGAAGTAGGTAGGGTAACCGCAAGGAGTCCGCTTACCACGGTATGCTTCATGACTGGGGTGAAGTCGTAACAAGGTAGCCGTAGGGGAACCTGCGGCTGGATCACCTCCTTTCTAGAGAAAGAAGAGGCTTTAGGCATTCACACTTATCGGTAAACTGAAAAGATGCGGAAGAAGCTTGAGTGAAGGCAAGATTCGCTTAAGAAGAGAATCCGGGTTTGTAGCTCAGCTGGTTAGAGCACACGCTTGATAAGCGTGGGGTCGGAGGTTCAAGTCCTCCCAGACCCACCAAGAACGGGGG
>NZ_KV815353.1:0-16684 GCF_001814225.1 Neisseria sp. HMSC070F02
TATCGGAAATGACCGAAACTGAACGGACTGGATTTCCGCTTTCGCGGGAATGACGGCTCAAAAGTTACGAGACGAAAAACAACCGGAACCGGACAAGTTGGATTTCTGCCTGCGCGGGAATGACGGCATTTCGGTCGCGGCAAAAAGCATAAAGAAAGGGCATATGCCGTAAAACATATGCCCTTATTTTGACGCATCAATAGCGCAGGCTGTTGCCGGCCGTACCCATAATCCTCGGGGTAATGAAAATCAGCAGTTCGCGGCGGTCGGTTTTTTTCCCGCGTGTTTTAAAGAGGTTGCCGATAACGGGGATGTCGCCCAACAGGGGGACTTTGGTCAGCGTATTGCCGTTGTCTTCTTCATAAATACCGCCGACAATCAATGTGCCGCCGTTTTCAACCATAGCCTGCGTATTCAGGTTTTTGGTCGAAATACACAGGATCGTCTGATTACCGGAGGCACATTGCGCAGGCGAGTCCTTGTTGATTTTGACGGTCATAATGATTTGGCCGTCGGGCGTGATGTTCGGCGTAACGGTCAGCCCCAAGACGGCTTTTTTGAGTTCCGTGTTCGTGCTGCTGCCGCCGTTCGCGATTGAGGTTACGGTGAAAGGAATTTCGTAACCGGATTCGATTTTGGCCTCTTTGCGGTTTTGGGTCAGCACGCGCGGATTGGCAAGCGTTTTGGTTTTTGAAAGCGATTCGGATGCGGACAATTCCAAATTCAAGGCACCGGAGGAAATCGCGCGCACCAGCGAAATGCTGTTTGCGGCAGCGGTAATCGGCAGGTTGATTTTGGTTTCGGCCCCCCATTTATCGTCGCCGCCGAAGCCGGAGTTTACCCCCCAGCCGAATGCGCTTGTATCATTTTTCAGCTTTTTCTTGCCTGTCGCGCCGAATTTAACGCCCAAATCGCGCGAGAAGCCGTCTGCCGCTTCGACGATACGCGCCTCAATCATCACTTGTTGCGCGGGTACGTCCAATTCGTCAATCAGTTTGCGGAATTTTTCGATGACGCTGCGGGTATCGGTAACAATCAGGGTATTGGTGGCGGGATCGATCAGCACGCTGCCCCTGCCGCTGACAAGCGTATTGCGGTTTCCGGTTGTGTCGGCATTGTCCAAACGCAGGATGCTGCGGAATTCTTCCACATTTTTGTATTTCAATTGGAAGTTTTGTGAATACAGCGCGCCCAGATCGGCAATGTCTTTTTCCGCCTGTAAGAAGGCTTTGTCTTTGGCAAGCAGCTCGTCGCGGGGCGCGATGTTGACGATGTTCCCTTGTTGGCGCATATCGAGGTTGCGTGCCTGCATAACCAAATCCAAAGCCTGATCCCAAGGTACGTCTTTGAGGGAGAGGGTCATTTTGCCGTTGACGGAGTCGCTGGCAACAATGTTCATCCCGGATTCTTTTGCCAAAATCTGCAGGATGGTGCGGATTTCGACATCTTGGAAGTCAAGGGAGATTTTCCGGCCTGTGAAGGTTTTGGGCGCATTGTTCACGCCGCCTGACTCGAGGTTTTGTTTTTTCGGCAGGACTTGGAAGGTAAAGTATCCGGGCGCGGCGGATTTGTTGACGAGTTCCCAGTTGCCGGCTGTTGTGATAATCAGCTGGGTGTCGTTATTGAGGCGTTTCAGCGTAACCTTTTGAACCGGTGTTTTAAAGTCTGCCACATCCAAACTGCGTTGGAGCGTGGTCGGCAGGGTATGGTTTTTCAGCGTAACGATGATGTGGTCGTGCTGTTGGCTGATGTCGGGCTGCCCGGCAAAGCCCAATGCAGCCAATTCGATAATGCCGGCATTTTTGCCGTCTTTGCGGAAATCGATATTGGTTTGTTTTGCTGGTGCTGCCGCCTGTTGTTTTGCTGGTGCTGCCGTCTGTTGTTTTGCTGATGCCGCCGCCTGTTGTTTTGCCGGGCTGAACGGTGCGGATACGGATACTACGGACTCGGTAAACGGTGCGGCAGCCTGTTGTTTTGCCGGGGTAAAGGGTTTGGATACGGATACTGCGGACTTGGTAGACGGTGCGGCAGCCTGTTGTTTTGCCGGTGCGGCAGGCGCGGCTTTTACGGCGGGGCGTGCGGGGGCGGACACGGTATCGTCCGATTCGTTAATGAATATCCAAACTTTGTTCCCGCGTACTTCGGTATTGTATTGGCCCGGTTTGTTCAGATTCAGAACCAGACGCGCACGGCTGCTGTTTTGTGCGGCACTGATTTTGCTCAACAGGGGATCGGCATATTCGAGTACCTGTTGATCCATGGAAATGCCGGTTTGTTCAAAGTCCAAGGCGATGCGGGCCGGTGAGGAGGTTACGAAGCCGGTCGGGTTGACAATCTCTTTGTCAAAGCTGACTTTGACGATTTTCTGTTTGTTGGGCAGGGAGGAAACTTTGATGTCTGTAATGTTTCCTGCCGATGCTGTCTGAAAGGCGGCGGTTGCGACAAAGAGACCGGAAATGATTTTTGTCAGTTTGGTATTCATAATGGAGTAATCCTCTTCTTAATTTTGTTCTGCGGCAGGTGCTGCCGCTTGTTCGGTGTTTTTGTCGGAAGAATTCAACAGCAGTTCTGCTTTACGGGAAACCCAGTTGCCCGTGCTGTCTTCTATCAGCTCGTTCAGGACGATGCTGTCGTCGGTAATGCTTTCGATTCTACCGTAGTTTTGTCCCAAATAGTTGCCGACACCGACAGTGTAGACATAACCTTCAGCCTCGATGAAGCCGGAGACTTTCTGTCCAGACTTCAAAATGCCGACATAACGCATATTTTCCAAACTGAATTTTTCCAGCGTTTCTTTAATACGCTTGGTGTCGGGGGCATTTTCCCCTTTTTTGTCGGTTTCCATGCGGCGGAAGTCGAATGCGTTCGGCCCTGTAAGCTGCGGCGGGCTGTATACCGGCGCAACCGGCAGGGTAGGTGCTTGGAAAGGTATGATTTCTGCTTTGGCTTCGCGTCGCGTTTGTGCCATCCATTCGTTTAGGTCCTCAGAACCTTGGGAACACGCGGAGAGAGCCAGAAAGCTGATGAGTAAGGCATAGTGTTTCATGGTTTCCCTAACGTAAGTTATTTTTGCTCGGCATTTTGTGCCGCTTCTGCGGCAAGCTCTTCTACGGATTTTGCTTGGTAGGTGGTGGCAATGGCACTGAGGTTCAGGATGCTGCTCTTGCCGTCAGGATTGCCGCCGTTTTCCGGAGATTGGGCGATTTTCAGCGACTCAAGGGTAATGATTCGGGAGAGGCTGCCGACATCGCGGGTAAATTGGCTGATCTGTTCGTAATTTCCGGTAATGGAAATGGAATAGGGTAATCTTTTGATGGGGCCGTCATCTACGGGAGGTTGGGGCATAACGCTGTCCAAGCGCAGGCCGTTGCTCGAACCTGCCTGATGAAGCTCTTGAACCAGGTTGGGAATTTCTGCATCTGTCGGCAGCTGTTTCAACATGATATCGAAGGCAGAGCGGATTGAGGCAAGTTCGTCCCTCAGGTTGTTCAGGCTGGCCGCGTCGATACTTTTCTGTTTGTAGGTGTTTTTCAGTTCGGTTTCTTTTGCTTCGTATTCCTCAAGGGATTCCATCTGGCTTTTGAACAATCCGGCATAACCGAGCCCCAGCACGGCGGCAACGGCCAGCAGGGCGATAAAAAGCCTGGCAGGAAGGTTGAGCAGGTGAAGGTTGTTGAGATCCAAGTTGGTTTTAGATGATTTAGAAGCCATTCAGTTTGCCTCCTGTGCGTTTCCCGAAGCCGGATTCTCTTTGGATTCGGCCGCCTTTACGATGGGTTGTAATGTTGCCTGAAGGGTAAATTCTTGATGCGAATTGTTTTTCTTGATGCTTAACAATTCGGGTTGCTTGAATATGCCGGTATTGGGCATCGCCCTCATCATGGCGGCAACGCGGTTGTCGCTGGATGTCCTGCCGCTGAGCCGATAAGAGTCGGCGGTAACGGCATCCAGCGAGGTCAGGTAGGTGCTTCCGGGGACGGCCTCATTCAGGCTGTCGAGGATTTTTGCGGCTTGGAGGCGTTTGAGCTGGAGCTCCTCGATTTTGTTTTTCTTAATCAGGAAGGCATCTTTTTCCTGTTTGAGCTTTTGTATTTCCGACAGCTCGGTATCCAAGTGTGCGATGGAGGTTTCCAGCAGCGTGTTTCTTTCCGACTGGTTATTGATCATATTGTCGATAAACAGGTAGGTTGCCGCAACGGCGGCAACGCCCGTCAGCACGGCACCGTACATCAGCGTTTTAAACTGCTGCTGTTTGCGCTTGTTCATCTCTTCCCTGTAGGGGAGGAGGTTGATTTTGATTAAATTGTTCATAATTATAATCCCCGTACCGCCAAACCGAACGCCCTGGTCAGTGTCGGCGCATCAAGTTCGAATTGTTGTTTGTCTGTTTTGAGGTTGTCCGCAAAATAACGCGCGGGATGGACGCATTGTACATCTGCATTGGTTTGTGAGGCGACGGTTTGGGCGATACCTTCCTGGCGCGCCGCTTCCCCGGTCAGCAGGATATGCTTGATGTCGGTCATATCGTCTGCGGTCTGCGTGGTGTAATAAAACTGCAAGACCCTTTGTATTTCTTGGGTAATCTGCTGGTTGAAATAGTTTGCCACGCTTTCTTGGTAATCGGAAGGTTTTTGCGGGGAGTTGATGATTTCTTCCGCTTTTTCTTCTGTTACCTGATAGGTGCGCTGGATGAGTTGGTTGAGCTGTTCTTCGCTGACGGAGGTTTCCTGTTTGTATAGGATTTTTCCGTCTTGGATGACCAAGGCGTAGGTCTGTGCGGCATATACGCCGAAAATGGCGACTTTTTCGGCTGCAAGCTCGGGGGCGAAATGGTTTATCCATAGCGCGTAGGCGTTGTATTGTCCGAAAATGTCCACATCAAGCGCGGATAATTTCATACCGGCGGCGTTGAATGCGTCAATCAGGGGTTCGATTTCATCCTTTCTCGATGCGACGGCCAACACAGCTTCGCCGGCGGCCGATTGGGACAAGACCTGATAGTCGTAATTGGCTTCTTCGAGCGATATCGAGCTGACTTCGGAGATGGAGGACTCCACGAACCCCTGCAGGTCTAATTCTGCATCTTTGTCTGTGTAGGTCAATTGTTCGATGGTTGCCAGATTTTGCGGGACGGACGCGATGATGTTTTTGCACGAAGTACCCAGTTTGGCATAGGCTTGTTGCAAATATGTAACAAGTTGATCGTAATTTTGGACTTTATTGCCTTGAATGATATTCTTTGGTAATTTGGCAATGACGTATTTTTCCAATTGAATTTGGTTTAAACTACGTCCTGACAATTGGACCATTTTGATGGAATGCTGGTCGATATCGATGCCGATTGCCGCGCGGTTATTGAGTCCCGAAGATTTTTTAGGGAGCTTGGCATCTGTTTTTTTAGGGTTTTTCAAGCTTTTAAACAAGCGCATGATGAAAGTTCCTGCTTTATTTGTACAGTGAGTAACCGTTTCGGTATCCGTAATGGATTCCTTGTTCTTTGCACATTGAAACCGTGCTTTGTAGAAATCGGTTGCTATTTTACTTTATTTAATACCAATAATGGTAAATTATTATTCAGCTATGATTAAAAAGATTTTAACGACTTGTTTTGGTTTGGTTTTTGGGTTTTGTGTATTTGGAGTGGGTTTGGTTGCCATTGCTATTTTGGTAACGTATCCGAAACTGCCGTCTTTGGATTCTTTGCAGCATTACCAGCCTAAAATGCCGTTGACTATTTATTCGGCGGATGGGGAAGTCATCGGTATGTATGGGGAGCAGCGGCGCGAATTTACAAAAATCGGCGATTTCCCAGAGGTGTTGCGGAATGCGGTTATCGCCGCCGAGGATAAACGCTTTTACCGGCATTGGGGGGTGGATGTTTGGGGTGTTGCCCGCGCTGCCGTCGGCAATGTCGTGTCCGGCAGCGTGCAGTCGGGTGCGAGTACGATTACGCAGCAGGTGGCGAAAAATTTTTATTTGAGCAGTGAAAAAACGTTCACACGCAAATTCAATGAGGTGTTGCTTGCCTATAAAATCGAGCAGTCTTTAAGCAAAGACAAAATCCTCGAGTTGTATTTCAATCAGATTTACCTCGGTCAGCGCGCCTATGGTTTTGCATCTGCCGCGCAAATCTATTTCAATAAGAATGTCCGAGATTTGACTTTGGCGGAAGCCGCCATGCTTGCGGGACTGCCCAAGGCTCCGTCTGCCTATAATCCGATTGTTAATCCGGAACGTGCCAAGTTGCGCCAGAAGTATATTTTGAACAATATGCTCGAGGAGAAGATGATTACCGTGCAACAGCGCGATCAGGCGTTGAATGAGGAACTGCATTACGAGCGGTTTGTTCGGAAAATCGATCAGAGTGCTTTATATGTGGCGGAAATGGTGCGTCAGGAACTGTATGAGAAATACGGTGAAGATGCCTATACGCAGGGTTTTAAGGTTTATACCACGGTCCGCGCCGATCATCAGAAGGTGGCAACCGAGGCATTGCGCAAGGCTCTACGGAATTTCGATCGCGGCAGCAGCTACCGCGGTGCGGAAAACTATATCGATTTGAGTAAGAGTGAAGATGTCGAGGAGACTGTCAGCCAGTATCTGTCGGGACTCTATACCGTCGATAAAATGGTTCCCGCCGTTGTGTTGGATGTGACTAAAAAGAAAAATGTCGTCATACAGCTGCCCGGCGGCAGGCGGGTTACGCTTGATAGGCGCGCCTTGGGCTTTGCGGCCCGCGCGGTCAATAATGAAAAAATGGGGGAGGACCGTATCCGCAGGGGCGCGGTCATCCGTGTCAAAAACAACGGCGGGCGTTGGGCGGTGGTTCAAGAGCCGTTGCTGCAGGGGGCTTTGGTTTCGCTGGATGCAAAAACCGGAGCTGTGCGCGCGCTGGTCGGCGGTTATGATTTTCACAGCAAAACATTCAATCGTGCCGTTCAGGCAATGCGGCAGCCGGGTTCGACCTTTAAGCCGTTTGTCTATTCGGCGGCATTATCTAAGGGGATGACCGCGTCCACGGTGGTTAACGATGCGCCGATTTCCCTGCCGGGGAAAGGGCCGAACGGTTCGGTTTGGACACCTAAAAATTCAGACGGCAGATATTCCGGCTACATTACTTTGAGACAGGCTCTGACGGCTTCCAAGAATATGGTTTCCATCCGTATTTTGATGTCTATCGGTGTCGGTTACGCGCAACAGTATATCCGGCGTTTCGGCTTCAGGTCGTCCGAGCTGCCGGCAAGCCTGTCTATGGCTTTAGGTACGGGCGAGACAACGCCGTTGAAAGTGGCGGAGGCATATAGCGTATTTGCGAACGGCGGATATAGGGTTTCTTCGCACGTAATCGATAAGATTTATGACAGAGACGGCAGGTTGCGCGCCCAAATGCAACCTTTGGTGGCTGGGCAAAATGCGCCTCAGGCAATCGATCCGCGCAATGCCTATATTATGTATAAGATTATGCAGGATGTGGTCCGTGTCGGTACGGCAAGGGGGGCAGCTGCGTTGGGAAGAACGGATATTGCCGGTAAAACGGGTACGACCAATGACAATAAGGATGCGTGGTTTGTCGGTTTTAACCCTGATGTGGTTACTGCCGTATATATCGGCTTCGACAAACCTAAGAGTATGGGGCGTGTCGGCTACGGCGGTACGATTGCGGTGCCGGTTTGGGTGGACTATATGCGTTTTGCGTTGAAAGGAAAGCAGGGCAAGGGGATGAAAATGCCTGAAGGTGTGGTCAGCAGCAATGGCGAATACTATATGAAGGAACGTATGGTAACCGATCCGGGCTTGACGCTGGACAACAGCGGTATTGCGCCGCAACCTTCCCGACGGGCAAAAGAAGATGACGGGGGCGCGGCAGAAGGCGGACGGCAGGCGGCGGATGACGAAGTCCGCCAAGATATGCAGGAAACGCCGGTGCTTCCGAGTAATACTGGTTCCAAACAGCAGCAGTTGGATTCTCTGTTTTAAAGACTCCGCAAAATGCCGTCTGAAAGACTTTTCAGACGGCATTTTAGATTTGGCAGTGGCAATTTTTTAAATGTTTGCGGTCGGTCAAGTGGGGGAAATACGGTTTCCGTATAATTGGGGTCAGTTTTCCTTTGGAGAGGAAGCGGCGGCATCTGCTGCGTCAAACCAGCTTCCGACAGTTCGGTTGGCCTCGTCAATACCTTGTTTTTTCAGGCTGGAAAACAGCTGTACGCTGATGTTTTGCCTGTCGGAATAAGGTTTGAGCAGTTTTTTGACTTGGGACAGGGTTTTTATCTGTTCGTTTTTGGATAATTTGTCGGCTTTTGACAGCAGGATGTGAACCGGTCTGCCGGTCGTGTGGAAAAAATCCAGCATACGGATGTCGAGTTCTTTTAAAGGATGGCGGGCATCCATAATCAAAACCAGCCCGATAAGCTGTTTGCGCTGTTGCAGATAGTCGCCGAGCAGATTGACCCAATGTGCGCGTACTGCTTCGGGGACTTGGGCATAACCGTAGCCGGGCAAATCGACCATAAAATTGCCGTTCTGCAGCTCGAAGAAGTTGATATGCTGCGTCCGTCCGGGTGTTTTTGAAACGTAGGCAAGACGGACATGGTTGGTCAGGGTATTGATGGCACTGGATTTTCCGGCATTGCTCCTGCCGACAAAGGCAATTTCGAGCGGTGTGTCCGGCAGGTCTTTGAGATGGTTTACCGTCGTGAAGAATTTGGCGTTTTGAAAAAGGTTCATGGGCATATCCTTGTTTTCCGCCGCCGTTTGTCCGACAGCAAAAATATGCGGTTGGTTTTATGTGAAACACAGTGGTAATTTAATGTAAATTTAGTATAGAATAACACGTTTACAGAATCATCGGTTTTAATCGGGTCAAAAATCCCGTATTTGAATATAAAAAGAGCATTGTTGCGTTATCCAATGCTGTAATCAGGAGCACTCCATGAAACGATTGACTTTATTGGCCTTTGTTTTGGCTGCCGGTGCGGTTTCCGCCTCTCCCAAAGCAGACGTGGAAAAAGGCAAACAGGTTGCCGCAACGGTTTGTGCGGCTTGCCATGCAGCAGACGGTAACAGCGGCATTGCGATGTATCCGCGTTTGGCGGCACAGCATACTGCTTACATCTATCATCAAACCATCGGTATCCGAGACGGCAAACGCACCCACGGTTCGGCAGCTGTGATGAAACCGATGGTAATGAATTTGAGCGATCAGGATATTTTGAACGTATCCGCATTCTATGCCAAACAGCAGCCCAAATCCGGTGAAGCCAATCCTAAGGAAAATCCCGAATTGGGCGCGAAAATCTATCGCGGCGGTTTGAGCGATAAAAAAGTGCCGGCGTGTATGTCCTGCCACGGTCCGAGCGGTGCGGGTATGCCGGGAGGCGGAAGCGAAATTCAGGCTTATCCGCGTTTGGGCGGTCAGCATCAGGCATATATTGTTGAACAGATGAATGCCTACAAGTCCGGTCAGCGTAAAAATACCATCATGGAAGATATTGCAAACCGTATGTCTGAAGAAGATTTGAAAGCGGTCGCCAACTTTATCCAAGGTTTGCGTTAATTCCGCAATAGTCTGTTTTAGAGGCCGTCTGAAAAGTTTTCAGACGGCTTCAGGCAATTCTGCGATAAGTTTTTTCAATCGCAACCGTTGGAATCGATGCAGGCTGTCTTCATTGTCTTGAAATAAAAAGCATCAAGACAGTAGAATCGGGACGTTGTTTTCTGTTTGCCCAATTCTGCTTTCCCATATTCCTGATGGCGGAATAAACACACAATGAGTAAATCCCGTAGATCTCCCCCACTTCTTTCCCGTCCGTGGTTCGCTTTTTTCAGCTCCATGCGCTTTGCAGTCGCTTTGCTCAGTCTGCTGGGTATTGCATCGGTTATCGGTACGGTGTTGCAGCAAAACCAGCCGCAGACGGATTATTTGGTCAAATTCGGACCTTTTTGGGCGCAGATTTTTGGTTTTCTGGGACTGTATGACGTCTATGCTTCGGCATGGTTTGTCGTTATCATGATGTTTTTGGTGGTTTCTACCAGTTTGTGCCTGATTCGCAATGTGCCGCCGTTCTGGCGCGAAATGAAGTCTTTTCGGGAAAAGGTTAAAGAAAAATCTCTGGCGGCGATGCGCCATTCTTCGCTGTTGGATGTAAAAATTGCGCCCGAGGTTGCCAAACGTTATCTGGAGGTGCAGGGTTTTCAGGGAAAAACCGTCAGCCGTGAGGGCGGGTCGGTTCTGATTGCCGCCAAAAAAGGCACGATGAACAAATGGGGCTATATCTTTGCCCATGTTGCTTTGATTGTCATTTGCCTGGGCGGGTTGATAGACAGTAACCTGCTGTTGAAACTGGGTATGCTGACCGGTCGGATTGTTCCGGACAATCAGGCGGTTTATGCCAAGGATTTCAAGCCCGAAAGTATTTTGAGTGCGTCCAATCTCTCATTTAGGGGCAACGTCAATATTTCCGAGGGGCAGAGTGCGGATGTGGTTTTCCTGAATGCCGACAACGGGATATTGGTTCAGGACTTGCCTTTTGAAGTCAAACTGAAAAAATTCCATATCGATTTTTACAATACGGGTATGCCGCGCGATTTTGCCAGTGATATTGAAGTAACGGATAAGGCAACCGGTGAGAAACTCGAGCGCACCATCCGCGTGAACCATCCTTTGACCTTGCACGGCATCACGATTTATCAGGCGAGTTTTGCCGACGGCGGTTCGGATTTGACATTCAAGGCGTGGAATTTGGGTGATGCTTCGCGCGAGCCTGTCGTGTTGAAGGCAACATCCATACACCAGTTTCCGTTGGAAATTGGCAAACACAAATATCGTCTTGAGTTCGATCAGTTCACTTCTATGAATGTGGAGGACATGAGCGAGGGCGCGGAACGGGAAAAAAGCCTGAAATCCACGCTGAACGATGTCCGCGCCGTTACTCAGGAAGGTAAAAAATACACCAATATCGGCCCTTCCATTGTTTACCGTATCCGTGATGCGGCAGGGCAGGCGGTCGAATATAAAAACTATATGCTGCCGGTTTTGCAGGAACAGGATTATTTTTGGATTACCGGCACGCGCAGCGGCTTGCAGCAGCAATACCGCTGGCTGCGTATCCCCTTGGACAAGCAGTTGAAAGCGGACACCTTTATGGCATTGCGTGAGTTTTTGAAAGATGGGGAAGGGCGCAAACGTCTGGTTGCCGACGCAACCAAAGGCGCACCTGCCGAAATCCGCGAACAATTCATGCTGGCTGCGGAAAACACGCTGAACATCTTTGCACAAAAAGGCTATTTGGGATTGGACGAATTTATTACGTCCAATATCCCGAAAGAGCAGCAGGATAAGATGCAGGGTTATTTCTACGAAATGCTTTACGGCGTGATGAACGCTGCTTTGGATGAAACCATACGCCGGTACGGCTTGCCCGAATGGCAGCAGGATGAAGCGCGGAACCGTTTCCTGCTGCACAGTATGGATGCGTACACGGGTTTGACCGAATATCCCGCGCCTATGCTGCTGCAACTTGATGGGTTTTCCGAGGTGCGTTCGTCGGGTTTGCAGATGACCCGTTCCCCGGGTGCGCTTTTGGTCTATCTCGGCTCGGTGCTGTTGGTATTGGGTACGGTATTGATGTTTTATGTGCGCGAAAAACGGGCGTGGGTATTGTTTTCAGACGGCAAAATCCGTTTTGCCATGTCTTCGGCCCGCAGTGAACGGGATTTGCAGAAGGAATTTCCAAAACACGTCGAGAGTCTGCAACGGCTCGGCAAGGACTTGAATCATGACTGAACACTATAAAACCCTTCCGGAACACGAGCTGCTGATTCAGAAGTCTTTGATCAGCAATCTGAATCTTTGGGATTGGGTATTTGCCGTGCTGGTTTTTGCGGCTACGGTTTTCGTACAGACCCGTTCCGGTATGCATATGGACATTTACGAAACGGTCATGTTGTGGGCGAGTGCCGGTATTGCCGTATTTTTGGGCTGGTTTTTCAAGCCGATGCGCTGGTTTGTTCCTTTAAGCGTATTGCTTGCCTATGCCGCCGTCGGTCTGTATGGCGGCAACATCAAATCGGCAGAGATTTTCCTGTTGCGGTATTTCCTCAGCAGCCAGTCGGCGATCATGTGGCAGTGCGCCTTTGTCTTCTTCGCCCTGTTCGCCTATATTTCGGGCGCGGTTTTGGCAAGCGTAAAAAATGTGCCGACCAACACGCTGTTGGGTATGGGAACCGTGTTTGCATGGGTGTCTGCCGTAGCAGGCTTTACCGGTCTGCTGGTACGTTGGCACGAAAGCTATCTGCTCCGTCCCGATGCGGGGCATATTCCGGTTTCCAACCTGTATGAAGTGTTCATCCTGTTTTTGGTGATTACCGCGCTGATGTATTTGTATTACGAGAGCAAATTCGCCGTACAGAAATTGGGCGGCTTCGTGTTCGGCTTTATGGCGGTCGTGGTTGGATTCGTCTTGTGGTACAGCGTGTCTCGCGAGGCGCATACCATCCAGCCGCTGATTCCGGCATTGCAATCTTGGTGGATGAAAATCCACGTTCCGGCAAACTTTATCGGTTACGGCGCGTTTTGCATTTCCGCGATGCTCGGTATTGCCGAACTGGTTTCCCTGCGTGCGGAAGGAAAAGGCGGAAAACTGTGGCTGCCGCCGTCGGCATTGATCGACGAGGTGATGTATAAGGCGATTGCCGTCGGCTTTCTGTTCTTTACCATTGCCACCATTTTGGGTGCGCTGTGGGCGGCAGATGCTTGGGGACGCTATTGGAGTTGGGATCCGAAAGAGACGTGGGCGTTCATCGTCTGGCTCAATTACGCCGTTTGGCTGCACTTGCGGCTGGTTGCCGGTTGGCGCGGCAAAGTGCTGGCGTGGTGGGCGATTATCGGTTTGTTCGTAACCGCATTCGCCTTTATCGGCGTGAATATGTTTTTGAGCGGGCTGCATTCTTACGGAACGCTTTGATACGGTGCGACGATGCCGTCTGAAGGGCTTCAGACGGCATGTTCCGTTTTTGGGATACGGCAGTCGTGCCGAAATCCGCTAGAATACGTTTTTCAGTTTTTAACGGCATCAGACCATGTTGGTATTGGGAATCGAATCTTCTTGCGACGAAACAGGCGTTGCGCTGTATGACACCGAACGAGGATTGCGGGCGCACTGCCTGCACACGCAGATGGCAATGCACGCCGAATACGGCGGGGTTGTGCCGGAGCTGGCAAGCCGCGACCATATCCGCCGCCTTGTTCCGTTGACGGAAGGCTGTTTGGCGCAGGCGGGCGTATCGTATGGCGACATTGACGCGGTTGCCTTTACGCAGGGGCCCGGTTTGGGCGGTGCGCTGCTGGCGGGTTCGAGCTACGCCAACGCGCTGGCTTTAGCGTTGGACAAGCCTGTTATTCCCGTCCATCATTTGGAAGGACATCTGCTGTCGCCGCTGTTGGCGGAGGAAAAACCCGACTTTCCTTTTGTCGCGCTGCTGGTTTCGGGCGGGCATACGCAGATTATGGCGGTCAGGGGCATAGGCGACTACGCGCTTTTGGGCGAGAGCGTCGATGATGCGGCGGGCGAGGCATTCGACAAAACGGCGAAACTGCTGGGCTTGCCGTATCCGGGCGGTGCGAAACTGTCGGAACTTGCGGAATCGGGCAGGCCCGAAGCGTTTGTTTTTCCGCGCCCGATGATTCATTCCGACGATTTGCAGATGAGTTTTTCAGGTTTGAAAACCGCTGTTTTGACTGCCGTTGAAAAAGTGCGTGAGGCAAACGGTTCGGAAACCATTCCCGAGCAAACCCGCAACGATATTTGCCGTGCGTTTCAAGATGCGGTAGTCGATGTGTTGGCGGCGAAAGTGAAAAAAGCCCTGTTGCAGACAGGGTTCAGAACCGTAGTGGTCGCCGGCGGGGTCGGTGCAAACCGCAAACTCCGTGAAACTTTCGGCAATATGACGGTGCAAATCCCGACCCCAAAAGGCAAGCCGAAACATCCGTCCGAAAAAGTCAGCGTGTTTTTCCCGCCGATGGCATACTGCACGGACAACGGTGCCATGATTGCCTTTGCCGGTGCGATGCACCTGGGCAAGGGCAGGGAGGTCGGTGCGTTCAATGTCCGTCCGCGCTGGCCGCTGTCGGAAATCGTCAGATGACAAAATGCCGTCTGAAATTGTTCAGACGGCATTTTTATTTTCGTTACGGCATTTTGTAGCGGTTGTACATAAACAGATACTGCGTCGGAAAACGGCGTATCCAATATTCGGCATTGCGGTTGAACACGGCGGCATCATGGGCTTTGTCGCCGTTCAATTCCCCTTGGACGGGGCGGATGTGCAAATCGAAACCTTGTCCGCCAGGCAGGCGTTCGCAGCAGAAAAACAGGGTTTTCACGCCTTTGACGTGTGCCAATTTTGCCGCCAGCGTCATGGTATAGGCAGGTTTGCCGAAGAAATCCACCCATACGCCTTCCCCGCCTTCTTGAGGGGAGGGGACGTGGTCGGGCAGGACGATGGTTGCTTCGCCCGAACGCAGGGCTTTGATGATTTGTTTGACCCCTTGTATGCTGGTAGGCGCGGTTTTTCCTTTGCCGCGAACCCTGCCCGCCTGCATGATTTTGTCTATCGCTTTGATTTTCGGCGGTTTGTACATGGCGGTCAGCGGGAACGGAAGCTGCTGGCTGATGTAGCGTCCGCCCAAATCGTAGCTGCCGATGTGCGGCGTGATGAATAGCAGCCCTTCGTGTTTGTCCAAAGCCTGCTGCACATGTTCCCAGCCGTGTACCGCTTTGAACATTGTTTCTATGTCTTCCGGTTTTCTGAAAAACGCGGGGGCAAGTTCCAAACCGCCTTTTGCCGTTTCCGCAAAAACGGCTTTGACTGTTTTGGGGTCGGGATTCATGCCTGCCTGACGCATATTGGCGACGATGCGCGCGCGGTCTTCCTTTAAAAGGTAAAACGCCAGATGTCCGAGCCGGTTTCCCAGCGTGTGCAGACAGGAAAGTGGCAGCAGGGAGAGGCATTTGAGCAGGGCGGTCAACAGGATGTGCATGGCGGTTCGCAAAGGGGGAAACAGCCCGAATTGTAAACGAAACATGCCGTCTGAAAAAGGGAAGTATTGCGGCGGAAAGGCTTTTCTGCTACCATCCGCGCTGCATTAAGAGTTGGGAATTCCATGCCAACCTGCTTTTCAAAAGGAAAAGTAAGGTGGACGGTTGAAAAGCCGATGTGGCTCACCAGAGCAATCCAAACCCGCTTGATGCGGGAATTTTTTTGCCTGTAAGAAACGTACGGGCAGAGATTCCAAAGTGCCATTCAAATGGGAATATTTCTCAACTGAATGGTATGAATAGGGAAATTTTGCTATATTTCCCGCTGTCGACATTATGTTCATACAACATGCCGTCTGAAGAAGATGGTTTGTTTTTCAAGGAAAATCTCAATGAGCGAATATCTGTTTACTTCCGAATCGGTATCCGAAGGCCATCCGGATAAAGTTGCCGACCAAGTGTCCGATGCGATTTTGGATGCCATCTTGGCGCAAGACCCCAAAGCGCGTGTCGCCGCAGAAACCTTGGTCAACACAGGCTTGTGCGTATTGGCGGGCGAAATTACCACCACCGCCCAAGTGGACTACATCAAAGTCGCACGCGAAACCATCAAACGCATCGGCTACAACTCCTCCGAGCTGGGCTTTGATGCCAACGGCTGCGCGGTCGGCGTGTACTACGACCAGCAATCTCCGGACATCGCCCAAGGCGTGAACGAAGGCGAAGGCATTGACTTGAACCAAGGCGCTGGCGACCAAGGTTTGATGTTCGGCTATGCCTGCGACGAAACCCCGACCCTGATGCCGTTTGCCATCTATTACAGCCACCGCCTGATGCAGCGTCAAAGCGAATTACGCAAAGACGGCCTCCTGCCTTGGCTGCGTCCCGACGCAAAAGCCCAACTGACCGTGGTTTACGATAGCGAATCCGGCAAAGTAAAACGCATTGATACCGTCGTCCTCTCTACGCAACACGACCCGGAAATCGGTTATGAAGAGTTGAAAAACGCCGTCATTGAGCAGATTATCAAGCCCGTCCTGCCGTCTGAACTGCTGACCGACGAAACCAAATACCTGATCAACCCGACCGGCCGCTTCGTCATCGGCGGCCCGCAAGGCGACTGCGGTTTGACCGGCCGTAAAATCATCGTTGATACCTACGGCGGCGCGGCTCCGCACGGCGGCGGCGCGTTCTCCGGCAAAGACCCGTCCAAAGTGGATCGTTCCGCCGCTTACGCCTGCCGCTACGTTGCGAAAAACATCGTCGCCGCCGGTTTGGCAACCCAATGCCAAATCCAAGTTTCCTACGCCATCGGCGTTGCCGAACCGACTTCGATTTCCATCGACACTTTCGGCACAGGCAAAATCAGCGAGGAAAAACTGATTACCTTAGTTCGCGAACATTTCGACCTGCGCCCCAAAGGCATCGTCCAAATGCTCGATCTCTTGCGCCCGATTTACAGTAAATCCGCCGCTTACGGACATTTCGGCCGCGAAGAACCTGAGTTCACTTGGGAGCGCACCGACAAAGCTGCTGCATTGAGGGCGGCAGCGGGGCTGTAATTCCGGTTTGAAAATCAAAAATGCCGTCTGAACAGTTCAGACGGCATTTTTATATAGTGGATTAACAAAAATCAGGACAAGGCG
>NZ_KV815354.1:0-542 GCF_001814225.1 Neisseria sp. HMSC070F02
TTTTTTTTGATCTACGAAAAGAAATTGACAAAGAATGGGTATTCATCGACGGAAGTTATGTACGGTGTCATCAACATGCAAGTGGAGCTCGGCGTGGTTTCGATAGAGCAATTGGACAAAGCCGTGGCGGAAACACGACAAAAATACACCTATGTGTGGACTCGCATGGAAATCCGCTCGATTTTAAAGTCACTGGGGGTAACGTGCACGACAGTCAAGTTGCAAACGACTTGATAGAAGTCATACAAGAAGCCCAGTATTTTATCGCTGACAAAGGGTATGACTCGCAAGAAATCAGAGATAAAGCGATAGAACACGGTATGAAAGCTATTATACCAAAGCGTAAAAATGCCAAGAAACCTAACCCTGATTTTGATAGCTACCTTTATAAATTACGCCACTTAGTCGAGAATGCATTTGCACGATTAAAGCAGTTTCGTAGTATTGCTACTCGCTATGAGAAATTAGCTCGTAATTTTAAATCGATGCTTTACTTGGCTTGCTCTATTATTCATGCTAAGTTAAATTGAGGACACGCCCTA